>NZ_JAVRCK010000078.1:25447-43194 GCF_034530815.1 Nostoc sp. DedSLP03 | reverse complement strand
ATTTCGCTTTTTTACTATTTGCTTATTCCGGAGAGTGACAGAAGAGGGGTATATTAAGAAAATTAATGGAATAATTAAGGAAGAACCAATAGACTGCAAGCTATTATTCCGCTTTTGTCTGCTACTTGCTTGAATAAACTCTTCAGCCTGGTTGGATAATCTCAAACTTTCCGCTTGTCCTTTATGAAAAACTTTCGCCTCTGTCAACCGTTTCCCCTGAAGCAGATAATCTTTCCCTTTTCCTCTATCTCGCCACTCCACAGCCGCAACTTCAATTTTCCGCTTTTGTCGCAATACATCCCGACTTTCCTCAATCCATTTGCGTAATAGCAACCAATGGCGAATCAGTGCTTCATGTGCTACATCTACCACAGCAATTTGATTAGATAAAATACTGGTGACAACTAGCTTCTCATCAGCTAACTGTTGAATTACTTTATTAATCAAAGCTTCTGAATACTGCGAACTAACTAAATCTCGTTGCACAACTTGTCTGCGCGTATCTTCTGTTCCTTCTCCCAACTGCGTCAATTCTAAAAAAATCCGCTTTGTTGCTTGCTGTTCCTCAAGTGATAATGACTCATAAACTTCTGTAGCGCGTGTTTGCAGGGTTCCTCTGACTCCACCTAGTTTGCTATACATAGTCAGGGTTAACCGTTCTTCAGTTCTTTGCTGCCATAATTCTGTCAGCGTATACTGCAACAACGGTAAACTCCCCGGTGAATCTTCTACATCGGCAATCATTTGAGAAACTAATTCCGGTTCTACTGCTAAGTTCACCTGTTCAGCCGGTTTGATAATTGCTGTTTCTGATTCCTCCCGATTCATCGGTGTTACTGTTACTAAATGCTCTTGAATTTTCTTAGCTAGTCCGCCATACTCTTGTTCGAGACATTTACCAAAGAAATCAGCGCGCATTGTGATTATTAGGCAGAGTTTATTGTCATTCCGTTGTAAAGCACTTAGCACACATTCAAAAAATTGCTGTCGTTTTGTAATGTCTTGACATTGAGTAAAAGCTTCCTCAAACTGGTCTACCACTAGCACTACGCGCTGAGTTTGTGCAGCAGTAATAATCTGTCCTAAACCAACTGCACCTTTGGCAATTAATTCTTCTGCTTGAGCTAATTGTGATGCGCGTTCGATATCTGATAATTCTGATTCTACAAATGCCAGTGCTAAATTTTGTAAGGGATTAATCCCTGGTCGAAATATTTTCAACTGCCAAGTATCGCTACCTGATAATCTACGTCCTAACTTTAATTGATAAAGTAAACCGGCTCTGACAACACTAGATTTACCACTTCCTGATGCTCCCAAGACAGCGAGGAAATTACCCGATCGCACTTTTTCTAATAATTCGTCTGTTAACGCTGTTCTGCCATAAAATAATTTCGCATCTGCTTCTGTACAATCAAAATAAGACAACCCTTTGTAAGGACAAATAGGTGATATCTGTACTGTGGGGTTAACAAGAGAGGAATTCCATTTGCGGGTGAGATTAATTGCTTCACCAGAGTTAGCAAAAATGGGACGCTGGGGAAAGGGGTGATGTTCTTGATTGAGCAAGTCTACTAAAGTGTAGTTACTCACCCAACGGTCTTGTTTTGATTCTAAACCTTTCAGCAGTGCAGCAGTGAGAACGCTGTGTTGGCTGTTAATATCTTCAAAAGCTACTTCAAAATCACGAGAAGCCGCTATAAAACACCTGTCTCTACCTTTACCGCGATCGCCTGGATCTGCCTCTGCAAAATTTAGCACTTCTCCGCTATAGCAGCAATCCAAAATCACAATTTGTTGTCTGACTTCACTTTCTTGCAACAGTCGTCGCAGCCATTGTAGAGATAATCCCCAATTACCCGCCTCCGGGTTGACTTCACTCGTTGCTAAAAAGCCTTCCTGAATTCCTAAATTTTTCCGCAATCCATGACCAGAAAAATACAGTAGCGCTGTGTCTGGCGGCTTCCCATCTGGCTTAAACAATTGGACGATCGCTTTTTCTAACTGAGTTAAACTAACTTTAGTTTGCTTACCAATGCGAATCGTCTGGTTTTCCTTATCTTTGACAGCTGGCAGCCGCGTTACTTTAAATTCACCATATTGTTGTAAGATTTGAGCGATCGCTTCACCATCGGCAGCTGGCGCGTTAAGACTCTTTAAGCGGTCATACGTATTAATTCCCACCACCAAAGCGTCTCGACTCATATTAGTAAGCTTTATGATAGTTTAGTCGCATTATTTCCAGCTTCTACAAGAAATTTACCGCATTTTCCGTAAAATTTTGTAGATAAGCACTGCTGGACTACCCTGACTTTTCACGTTATGTGGAAAAGTCCACGAAAAACCTAACCCCCTAACCCCCTTCCCGACGCGGGAAGGGGGAAATTCAAAGTCTCTCTCCTAAAAGGAGAGAGATTTAGAGAGAGGTTTTCCAGATGCCGTGAAAAGTCAGATGGACTACCCTACACGCAATTCTTTTCAGCGAGATTTATTCTATGACTCAACTCACACCCATTCATTTAGAAGATGGCACGATTATTTACATTGAAGCTACAGATAATATAGATGCTCCACCAGTCATTACCGAAGTTTCTCCAGAGGGAGAAGAAGAAGCACTAATTGATAAGGGATGGAATGCTGATGCTGCACAAAAACAGATAGTGCAAAATTTTCAAGCAATTGAAGGTACAATTCGGGCTTACACTGTTTATTCACTCAATGCTTTTAAGAAAATCCCTGTTGCTAATATTGATAAAGTCACTCTAGAATTTGGCATCAAAGTTGGCGGTGAAGCAGGTATACCTTACATAACTAAAGGCACGGCTGAAAGTAATCTTAAGGTAACGGTAGAGTGTTCGTTTCCTGACCAACCGGAAAAACAAACTCAGCAATCATGAGTCAAAGTATTGGCGCTGCTAAAATTTCGATTATTATTCCGGCTATTAATGAAGCGGTAAATATCAAAGAAGCGATCGCAACTACCCAACCCAGTACAAGTATAGAAGTGATTGTAGTGGATGGTGGCTCAAATGACAGCACGGTAGAAATTGCTCAATCTTTAAATGTCAAAGTTATTTCATCATCTTCCGGTCGTGCTGTGCAAATGAACGCGGGTGCTGTAGCGGCTAGCGGTGAGATTCTGCTGTTTCTCCATGCGGATACCCATTTGCCAACGGGGTTTGATGAGATGATTCGCACAGCGCTACAACAACCTGGGATTGTAGCTGGTGCTTTTAAGTTGCGGATTGATGCCTCACTTTTAAGTTTACGATGGGTGGAGTGGGGAGTAAATGTGCGATCGCATTTTTATCAAATGCCCTATGGCGACCAAGCAATTTTTTTAACAAAGGAAGTATTTCAAAAAATAGGCAGTTTTCCCGAATTGCCTATCATGGAAGACTTTGAACTCATGCGTCGTCTAAAACGCATCGGACGTGTTGTAATTATTCCCACACCAGTTGTCACCTCAGCCCGTAGATGGTTGCAAAAGGGAGTATTAAAAACTACGCTACTCAATCAAATAGTAATTATTGCTTATTTGCTTGGCGTTTCACCTGAGCGAATTTGTAGCTGGTATCGCCGAGAAAAATTGAAGAGGCTTTAAGCTGATTCTCATGTAGGTAATATATCTTAGAGGCATTGGATTTGGGGTTAAAGTTTTAAAGTTGAGCCTCAGAAGGTCAACGTCGAGCCTCAGAAGGTCAACGTCGAGCCTCAGAAGGTCAACGTCGAGCCTCAAAAGGTCAACATCGAGCCTCAGAAGGTCAACATTGAACCTCGGAAGGTCAACATTGAACCTCAGAAGGTCAACATTTAACCTTGGAAGGTCAACATTGAGCCTCAGAAGGTCAACATTGAACCTCGAAAGGTGAAACTTATAAAAATGAACAAGCGTTTATTAAATTCCAAACTCAAATTAATACTCCTAAGTTGCCTCATTGTCGCTCTAATAATTGCCGCTAAACAGTTCAACTTTCAGAAACTTTTACAAACCTCAATCATTTGGGTTCACAGTCTTGGTGCTTTTGGGCCTATCGCCTACATACTCATTTACAACTTGGCAACATTACTATTTATACCGGGTTCCCTCCTAACGCTCAACGGTGGTTGTCTGTTTGGTGTATTTTGGGGATCGATATATGTGCTAATTGCTGCAACACTCGGAGCAATCTTGGCTTTTCTGGTTGGACGCTACCTGTCGCGAGATTGGGTTTCTCGACAAATGGACAAACATCCTAAATTTAAAGCCATTGATTTAGCAGTTGCTAAAGAAGGATGGAAAATTGTTTTGCTAACTCGTCTTTCGCCTATCTTTCCCTTCAATTTATTAAATTATGCTTTTGGGATAACACAGGTTTCTCTCAAAGACTATATATTAGGTTCCTTCGGCATTATTCCCGGTACTGTGATGTACGTTTATATTGGTTCTTTAGCTGGTAATCTTGCCACGATTAACACCTCTCATCAACCAATTACTCCAGAAACTCAAGTCTGGCAATGGATAATGCGAATAGTTGGGTTGATTGCTACCGTTGCTGTAACTGTATATATCACAAAAGTTGCTCAGAAAGCATTAGTTCAAAGTGTGGCAGTAGAAGAAATCACAACCCATGAAAAAACTAACAATCATTCAGATATTTAAAGCCTCTCTGCGAGACGCTACGCGAACGACTCCGCTCGGCTTTAACACTGAGCGAAGCCGAAGTGTTAAAAGTATTATTAATACTAAAAACTTACAGAAGTTTTTTAGGCTAACTGTATTAATATTACTAATATTGGCGAGTGCTTTCGCATTTAACACAGACCCAGCTTTGGCACAAGAATCTGCAAATCCAAATTCTTTCAATCCCCAAACAATTTTACGCGAAGCCTTGCAGTGGATTGAAAGCCTGGGTGCGGTGGGAGCCATAGCTTTTATTGCCCTTTACATTATTGCCACCGTCGCTTTTTTCCCAGGTTCTATTCTCACCTTGGGAGCTGGTGTAATTTTTGGTGCAGTTTGGGGTTCTCTCTACGTGTTTATCGGTGCAACCCTTGGCGCTACAGCTGCTTTTCTCGTCGGACGTTATTTAGCAAGAAGTTGGATTGCTCGGAAAATCGCAGATAACAAAAAATTTGTCGCCATTGACCAAGCGGTAGGTAGAGAAGGATTAAAAATTGTCCTGTTAACGCGACTATCCCCAATATTTCCTTTCAATTTGCTCAACTATGCCTTTGGCATCACGGGAGTTTCACTTCAAGATTACTTTATCGGCTCTCTAGGGATGATTCCTGGAACCATTATGTATGTTTATATTGGTTCCCTTGCAGGTAATCTGGCGATGATTGGCACTGAAGCTCAACCTACCAACCCGACTTTACAATGGGCAATTCGCATCTTGGGTTTGTTTGCGACAGTCGCCGTTACAGTTTATGTAACCCGGATTGCGCGCAAAGCTTTAGAAGAAGAATTGTAGAGTAGCACCACTGTACAAGTCTATGTCAACTGGAAATTGCTGTAATATCATGTCCGCGTAATTAGTTATGATTCCCATAGTCATTTCACCCCCTGAATCCCCTTGCTAATGGGCTAAAGTACACACAGTCAAATTACCCCCTTATAAAGGCTACGGTGTATGTCTCGTTCCCAGTCTCAGACTGGGAATGCCGTTCTAGAGGCTCCGCCTCCCTTGCTGGCGGCAGAACCGCAATTGAAGTGCATTTCTAGCCTCTTGCTGGAAACGAGATTTGAAAAGGTTTATACAGGAAAGGTTCAATCGTATCTGTCAATTCCCAAACTGACAAAACAATTCAAAGGCTGTATTTCTTATTAAACAAGCATAAAAAAGAAAAGACTGAACTGCCTAAATGAATCAGGATTCTTAATTTTAAAAGAGGTTTTGCTAATGACCAATTCAGATTTAGAAATAGTTACAGTTCGCCCAATAGACGAGTATAACCAAAAGTTGGTGTCTTACGTCCATCCGCCAAATTGGGTTAATCCTCAACCTGCCGATGTTTACGACTTGGTAGTAATTGGGGCTGGAACGGCGGGATTAGTCGTGGCGGCGGGGGCTGCGGGTCTGGATTTGGGTTTAAAGGTGGCGTTAATTGAAAAGCATCTTATGGGTGGAGATTGCTTAAATGTTGGTTGCGTACCATCTAAAACTGTTATTCGCTCTGCCCGCGTTGTTGGCGAAATCTGGGATGCTAAAGACTTGGGAGTTAATATTCCCCAACATAATATTGATGTTGATTTTCCCAAAGTTATGGCCAGGATGCGGAAGATAAGAGCTGATATTAGCCCTAACGACTCGGCGGAACGGTTTCAAAAGTTGGGTGTCGATGTCTTTTTGGGTAGCGGTCGATTTGCAAGTAAAAATACGGTGGAAGTTGGCGATAAAACCCTTAAGTTTAAAAAAGCTGTAATTGCAACTGGCGCAAGAGCTGCACAACTGTCGATTCCAGGAATTGAACAGGCGGGTTATCTAACCAATGAAACGATTTTTTCTCTAATTCAACGACCGGAACGTTTGGCGGTGATTGGTGGCGGGCCCATTGGTTGCGAATTGGCGCAAGCTTTCCGGCGTTTGGGTTGTGAGGTGGTGCTTTTCCATAGCGGTTCTCATCTCCTAAATAAAGAAGACCCTGATGTCGCTAAAATACTCCAAAAGGTTTTGATTAACGAAGGAATTCGCGTAGTACTCGATTCCAAGCTGGAAGAAGTGGTAACTGTTACTGAAGGAAAACGCCTTTACTTTTCCTCTAACGGTCATCGAGATTCGGTGACAGTCGATGAAATTTTAGTTGGTGCGGGGCGATCGCCAAATGTCGAAAATCTAAATTTAGAAGCTGTGGGTGTAGAATATGACAAGCACAAAGGTGTGAAGGTAAATGATTACCTGCAAACGACCAATCCCAAAATTTATGCAGCTGGCGATATCTGCATGAACTGGAAGTTCACCCATGCTGCTGATGCCGCAGCGCGGATTGTAATTAAAAATACCCTGTTTTCTCCCTTTGGTTTAGGACGCTCGAAACTCAGTAGTTTGGTGATGCCTTGGGTAACTTATACTGACCCAGAAATTGCCCACGTAGGGTTGTACGAACACGAGGCGCAGAAATTGGGTATTGAAGTGACAACGATTGAGATTCCTTTTAGTAGTGTAGACCGAGCGATCGCAGATGGTGAAGACTTAGGATTTCTCAAAATTCACCACAAAAAGGGGTCTGATGAAATTATCGGTGCAACTATTGTCGCCAGTCACGCGGGTGAGATGATATCAGAAGTAACTACGGCAATGGTGAATAAAATTGGTTTGAGCAAGTTAAGCAGTGTAATTCATCCTTATCCCACTCAAGCCGAAGCAATTAAAAAAGCCGCTGATGCTTATCGTCGAACACTTCTGACATCAAATACCAAAAAATTGTTGGGATTTCTGACAAAGTTATCTTAAGCAAAATCAGCGAACGGTCAGATAACTGTTCGCTGATAACTGATAATTTTTATGTCATCTCTAAACCAACGTGAGTTCGATGAACCTCTCCCTCCCAACCTCCCTCTCCCACGGGGAAAGGGAGGAGCAACAAGAAATTAGGGTTTTGGCTCCCCTCTCCGTGTCGGAGAGGGGTTGGGGGAGAGGTCAAAAAAGGGCTTGTCGAACTCACATTAAACTGTATTTATCTCTACACAGGTCGGAAACGATCGATCTCGCCTCCGGTCAAGTTTGCATAATACAGATTACCATCAGGGCCAGTGGTGATTTGTGTAGGCAGTCCGAGATTAGGCCTGTCTGTTTGGGAAGCAAACCGCTTAACTGAGGTAACTTTACCTTGACTATCTAATATCAAAGCATCGATAGTTCCTTGACTGAAATCACCAATGAATAAGGCACCTTGATAGATTGCAGGGAAAGTACTACCTGTGTAAAAGTCACCCACCAGGATCGAATTAGAACCAGAATGCTTGTAGGTGTACAGTGGTTCTGTAACAGATGAGCCACTATTATAGAAGGCTTTTGCTGCATCTAAATTAGCGTAGGCTGGTTGTTTCAGACTGACGACATTACCATTTGCATCAAGGCCACCTTCATAGAATGGCCAGCCAAAGTTAGCTCCTGGTTTTCCGACATTCACCTCTTCGTAAGTACCGAAGCCAACATCACCAATTACGGGAGTATTGGTCTTTTTATCAATTGTGAAACGGAAGGGGTTACGCAGACCGTAGTCATAAACTTTGGAAATATTGCTATTGGCGTCACCGTTGTAGAAAGGATTGCTTGATAAGCCTTTACCAGTAATCGGGTCAATCCGCAAAATCTTGCCGGATAGATTATTCTTATCTTGGACGCGAATTGCTCGGGGGTCTACTCCATTGTAGGAAGTACCATCTCCTAAGCTCACAAATAGAGAACCATCAGTACCAAAACGCACAGAACCAACTGAGTGAGATTCACTATCATTGGCTATAAAATTCTGGATATTTTGGACTTTATCGAGATTATTCAGATAATCCTGCAAGCTGGTAAACGGCTTACCAGTATCTTTGTTGAGAATTCCTGATGGTGCATAGCCAAGTGAAACATTTGTGCTATTTCCATCTGGGTGGCTGATATTTGCCCAAGTGCCATTTGTGCCGAGTAGTACAACTTCGCTGCCAGCAATTGCAGTAGTGTAATTAGTATTGGGGTCAGCTGTGAAGCGACTTAGGCGTGCAGTCCGATTCCCATTCTGATCGGGATCGTCCAATGTGCTATTGGGATTATTCTTAGAATTGCTTGTATTAGTTTCTGGTGGATCGTAGGTATACAACAGATAAACATAGTTATTGCCGTTTGGACTTTTACCAAAATCTGGATGTACGGCAATGCCTAACAGACCGCGATCGCGCGTATCATTTACCTGTCCGCGAATATCAGTAAATGGTGTTGATAATAAGCTACCGTTTTTCATGACTCGCACTACCCCATTTTTCTGGGCAATGAACATACTGTTACCATCAGGTGCCCATTCAAAAGCTGTAGGTTGATTCAAACCAGAAGCTACCGTATCTAAAGCAAAATTACCAGAGTCATTATCAAGAATAGTGATACTTGTCTGTTGATTAGTTAACTGCACTCCAACTGGGTTACTGAACTTCAAGGTAAATGTTTCATTTGATTCCCCAACGTTGTCATTCAGAATGGGGATAACAATTGTGTTGCTGGTTTGTCCGACTGCAAAATTCAAGCTTCCAGATACAGCCTGGTAGTCAGATCCAGCTTTAGCAGTCCCATCTTGGGTTATGTAGTTGACGCTAGCAGCCGCCGAAGCATTGCCCCGTATAACTGTCACCTTGGCAGTACCGTCACCCTCATTAACTACTGGCTGACTGAAATCGAGGCCGGAGCGATCGTTGTCTTGAATTGTAATTGAGAGAGTTCTTTGGACTCCTAGTGTTGCCCCCTCTGCCTGATCGATGACAAAATTAAAGCTTTCATCTGGTTCTATCGAGGAATCATCATTGATCGGAATCGATATCTGTGTGCTGCTTTGTCCCGGCGCAAAAGTTAGGACTCCAGCACTTTCAACGCCTTCACTGCCATAGTCAACTCCTTTTGTAGCAGTATTAGCTATAGTCGCATACTTGATTGAAGATGTACTACTTAAATCTCCAGTTCTAATTAGTTTGACGGTAACACTACCATTGCCTTCGTTCACAATCATCGAAGACGAGCCTAAGGTGATAGTGGTCGGAAGAACTGGTGAATAAAGTTGAGACTGAGGAATGATTTCCTTCGCCTGAGAGGCGCTTGACCAACGCAGTTGAGAAACGGCATTGGATTTATTTTCGTAGTACTCAAGTTTAATATCGTACTTCTGACCTGCAACCAATGCGATCGAGCCACTAGATTCAGTGGCAGCTTGATCGACAAATTGACTGATGATTTGTTGACCATTCACCCACAGTCGTACACCATCATCAGCAGTAGTGTAGAACTTGTAAGTTTCGCTGTACTTGGCTTCTACCTGACCTGTCCACCGTACTGAGAAAGTATCTGCATCAATCGACGGAGCGGGAGAATCAGCGCGCCAGTTAAAGTTCACCGTCGGATCTGTAGTAGTTATCTTCAGGTTAGTGAAGTCGATGTTGTCGTAGTACTCTCCTTTGAGTCCATTCCCACTACTAGGTGTGCTGACAACATTACTATACAGTTGGGACTGGGGAATGATTTCCTTGGCCTGAGAGGCGCTTGACCAACGCAGTTGAGAAACAGCATTGGATTTATTTTCATAGTACTCAAGTTTAATATCGTACTTTTGACCTGCAACCAATGCGATCGAGCCACTGGATTCGGTGGCAGGTTGATCGATAAACTGATTGATGATTTGTTGACCATTCACCCACAGTCGCACACCATCATCAGCAGTGGTGTAGAACTTGTAAGTTTCGCTGTACTTGGCTTCTACCTGACCTGTCCACCGCGCTGAAAAAGTATCTGCATCAATCGACGAATCGGGAGAACCAGCACGCCAGTTAAAGTTCACCGTCTGATCTGTACGAGTTACCTTCAGGTTGGTGAAGTCCATGTTGTCGTAATACTCTGCCTTGAGTCCATCTCCTTGAGAGAGTAGGCTAGACCGAGCAGAAATATTGGTTTGTCCTTGGTCAATACTTTCTAGAGATGATTTAGTAGTAATTACTGGACTTACAGATGTTGATAAGTTTTGATTTGATGCCATAATTTAGTGTTTCAGGATTAATTTAACATTGAATATTTCAACAAAAATGCATCATGAAGCTTGATATAAATATACTGATAAGCTAACAATTGATTAACTTATAAATATATATTTAGTAATTACTAATCATGAATAATTAATTGAAGAATATATTAGTCTTTGTTTTCTTTCAAAAATTTACTGAATTCTTGATACCTTCTAAATTTTATTGATGTGCAGATGCATATCAGCAAGGTAAGCAGTGCTTAAGAAAGCAAATACATGCGTAATTAGTCAAATGCAATAACTTTACATAGATTACTTAAGTATTCTTGTAGTGCTTACACATTTGACAATAGATGGCGGTGTTATGTCTATCTTCTGTATGGAACTTTGTTTAAATATTCATATTGAACTATCCTTTTTTAAAGGAATATAAAAGTTTTGATGATGTTTAAATAAAAAATGCCAAAATATCGGATAATCTAATGTGTATATTGACAAATTTATTAACTATATAAAATTTGTATAAAGAAAAATTTTAATATTTAAAGATTTAAAAAATTAATATTTATCTATGCTTCATTTTGACTATTACTTTATCTCTTTGTTACCAGAACCAGCAAAAATATAGTAATAACCTAAAATCAGTGGAACAAAAACTTTTGCAAGAGCCTTACCATTCATGCATTTAAGCTAGAAAACACAATCCAATACTGCTCGGTTAAAGGGAAAAGAGAAAAGGATTGGAAGGCTCGATATATAAAGTTTTTTTCCCTTTAACCTTTTCCCTTCCCCCCAAAACCCTACTCTTTGGTTCATTTACAAAAGTTTTCAATTTACTCTAAGTCAGAAAAATTACAAGTTTGACGTTGCACCTTCCCACTTTCCCCTAGACTAAGGGCAGCAACCTTGTTCAAACTGGCAGAGGAAAGTGGACTTTGACTGAGACAAACAATTTAAACTCTACCATCCAGAATCTCTCACGCAGAGAATTGCGAAATTTAGTGCGGACTCAGCTGCAAATGCTCCTAGAAGCAGGAGACTTGCAAGGAGCAAAATCAATTCTCGTACCCGTGCAGCCTGCGGATATCGCCGAGGCGATTGAGGGTTTACCAGAAGCGATGCACGCTTTGGCTTTTCGCTTGCTTTCTAAGGATGAGGCTATAGAAGTTTATGAATATCTCGACTACAGTGTTCAAGAACGGTTAATTGAAGAACTTAAAAGCCAGGAAGTCTGCGATATTGTCGATCAAATGTCGCCGGATGACCGAGCTAGGTTATTTGATGAATTACCGGCAAAAGTCGTCAATCGCTTGCTAGAACAACTGAGTCCAGCTGAACGTCAAGCTACAGCCCAACTATTGGGTTATGAAGCTGATACAGCTGGGCGAATTATGACGCTAGAGTTGATCTCGCTGAAAGAAAATTTGACAGTATCTCAAGCTCTAGAGCGAATTCGCAACTTAGCTAATGCCAGTGAGATGATTTATTATCTTTATGTCATGGATGCGGCAAGGCGCTTAACGGGGATTGTATCGTTGCGGGAATTAGTAACGTCTCAGCCTGAGCAAATGATTGGCGAAATTATGACCCGCGATGTGGTGTTTGTCTACACTGATACAGATCAAGAAGAAGTTGCAAGATTAATTCAAAGATATGATTTTTTGGCTGTGCCTGTAGTAGATCGAGAACAGCTTCTAGTAGGTATTGTTACGGTGGATGATGTAATTGATATTCTGCAACAAGAAACCACCGAGGATATCTATGCTTTGGGTGGTGGCGTGCAGTCGGGGGGCGATAATTATTTTCAAATGAATTTGCTGGAAATCGCTCGGAAACGGGTTGTCTGGTTATTAGTCTTACTTGTAACCAATACCGTTACAGGCACAATTATTAAGTCGCAAGAAGATATTTTAGCAAAAGTGGTGACACTGACGGCCTTTATTCCCTTGTTAACTGGTACTGGGGGTAATGTAGGCGCTCAATCTTCCACAGTGGTGATTCGCGGGATGAATACCGATGAAATCCGATCGCGCGGTGCATTGCAAGTAATCAGCCGAGAAGCGATCGCAGGCGCCCTATTGGGAGCAATGTTAGGTACGATCGCTACTGTCTGGGCTTATTTTCTGCAAGGACGATTAGAAGTAGCGATCGCTGTCGGCACTAGTCTGGTAGCTATTTCTCTTTTAGCTTCGATCTCCGGTTCAGCACTGCCGTTTCTATTTCGCTATCTGCGTTTAGATCCGGCATTAATGTCAGCACCGTTCATCACCACAGCAGTTGATGTTGTAGGTGTTTTGATTTACTTCAATTTGGCGCGGATAATTTTAAAGTTATGAAAAGAGTCATTGGTCATTAGTCATTAGTCATTAGTTTTTGGTAACGCACAAATGACAAAAGACAAATGACTAACTTAACTTTTACAATTCTGATTCTGTATCTGGAGCAACAATTTCGCCAGTACCCAATTGCAGTATCATGTCCTGGTCAGTAATCAATCCGCTAAGTTCTTTCACTTGTAAATTCATGTCTTCACAAGCTTGTCTAAGTTCTCTGGCAAATTTGTTGAGGTCTTGACCATAGCCACATTGATAAGCAGCAGTTTCAATTCCTTGCTGGGCATTTGCTCTAGCACAATCTACTAGTTCTCTGCCATTCAGTGGTGTAAGAGATGCCATAAACGTAGTTATTATTTCTTAAATGTACGCTGTTAGACAGACTATCAATATTTCGACATTAAATCATCCCTCCAATGGATGACCATGAGGGTAGAATTATAAGTTTAGAGTTAGGAGTTAAAAGTTAAAAGTTAAGAGTTATAAGTTTAGAGTTAGGAGGTAAAAATTAAAAGTTATAAGTTTAGAGTTAGGAGGTAAAAGTTTCAGTTTAAAATATCTTGTTTATAACTTCTAACTCATAACTCCTAACTCCTAACTCCTAACTATTCTACTTACCCATTGACAACATCTCCACCATTGACATGTAACACTTGTCCAGAGACATAAGAAGCATCATCAGAAGCTAAATATACGTAGCTAGGAGCAACTTCTTCAGGTTGTCCGGCTCGTTCCATTGGTACTTGTTTGCCAAAAGTTTCAACTTTCTCTTCGGGAAAAGTTGAGGGAATTAAAGGTGTCCAAATTGGCCCTGGCGCGACAGCATTAACGCGAATTCCTTTGGATACCAAATTTTTTGATAAGGAGCGAGTAAAAGCAACGATCGCACCTTTTGTAGAGGAATAATCTAGTAGTTGTGGACTACCTTTATAAGCTGTTACCGATGTGGTATTGATGATAGCGCTGCCCGTTTGTAAATGCTTGAGTGCAGCTTTAGTCATGAAAAACATTGAGAAGATATTAGTGCGGAAAGTTCGCTCTAGTTGCTCTTCGGTGATTTCTTCAATACTTTCTTTCGGATGTTGTTCGGCAGCGTTGTTGACGAGAATATCGAGTTTGCCAAACTCACCAATTGTTTGTTGTATGGCTTGCTGACAAAAACTTTCATTGCCAATATCACCCGCAATTGTTACTGCACGACGCCCTTGTTTTTCTACCAAATGTTTTGTTTCTTTGGCATCATCGTGTTCGTTAAGGTAAAGAATAGCAACATCTGTACCTTCTTTTGCAAATGCGATCGCAACAGCACGACCAATCCCACTATCTGCACCCGTAATCAATGCTACCTTATCTTGTAACTTGCCACTACCGCGATACTGAGCATCATCAGCTTTGGGTTTTGGTGTCATTTCTGATTCAACACCTGGTGTTTCTTGTTGCTGTGGTGGTTGCAATTTTTGCTCTTTTTTCTCTTTTGGTTCTTTTGATTTGGCCATCTGTTTTACCTTGGTAATTGAATATTGAATGGGTGTTGAAAAAGGGGAATTGGGCACTAGTTATACTCCATCTTTCTCCTATTTCCTATTTCATAACTAAACCTTGGATCGAAAATTCAACCCAAGGTTTATTTTTTGCTTCGACTCTCACTAGCCATTTGCAATTTTAGGCATTTATATCCTGGATGTTTGCCAAACTTACTTATTTCTAGCAACTGTACGCGACTTACATTATTTATCCTCACGCCTGACCATGAAATAAGTACACAACTGCGATGCGATCGAGAATTTCTCTTTTTCACCTGCTTTCAAATTAACTATTATGTTGCTCTACTTTATCGCCCCCTAGAGGTAAACTAAGCTGCAATTAGCTCAACCTTAAGAGGGAAAAGAAATTAAAGAAGTCAGCGATTTACGAGTTGCTATAGCTCGATCGCTCCTTGCGGACTTCCGGGAATTTTTTACAAAACTACCTGAATCTTGACACAGCGACTATACATCGTCCAAAAGGGTGCGTGGTGCGCTACATTGAGATTATTAGAGGGCATGGGTTATGGCAACATTAAATATTTCCGAGTTAGAACAAGTTGAAAAGTTTCGCCACTTACAATTAACCCTGCGCGATCGCTGGAAAACGAGCGAAATATTTGACAATAGCGAAGCGGATATTTTAATTATTCCCTCCTTGAGTCTTGACCAGGGAGAACTCCAAAAGATCGAAGGCTGCGAGCATTATGAAGAAAGATTACTATTTTCCTTAATTCGGTTGCGGAATCCCCGAACTCGACTGATTTATGTAACATCAGTACCGCTGCATCCAAGTATCATTGATTATTATCTGCAATTGTTGCCAGGAATTCCCTTTTCTCATGCTCGCAATCGCTTGCTGTTACTTTCTACTTACGATTCCTCTTTTAAGCCTCTAAGCCAAAAGATTTTAGAACGCCCACGCTTGCTAGAGCGGATTCAGAAATCTTTGAGGCTAGACAAATCATTTATGATCTGCTACAACTCTTCGCACTGGGAAGGCGAATTGTCTTTAAAATTGGGTGTACCACTGTATGCGGCTGCACCAGATTTACAAATTTGGGGAACAAAAAGTGGCAGTCGGGAAATCTTCAAGGAAAGCGAAGTACCGCATCCAGATGGCAGCGAAAAAGTTTGGAACCATACAGATTTGACAGAAGCTACTGTTGATTTGTGGGAACGGCAACCAACATTAAAACGGGTAGTAGTAAAACTTAACGAGGGCATTTCTGGAGAGGGAAATGCATTGTTGGATCTCAGACCGATTGAGAATTTAGCACCAAACACTGGTACTCATGCCGAAAGGATAGCAGCAATCAGCGATCGCTTATCAACGATGCGCTTTCAAGCAAAACAAGAGACTTGGGATAGTTTTTTGGGAAAAATGCCTGAGTTAGGGGCAATCGCTGAAGCATTCGTGGAAGGGGAAATTAAGCGATCGCCCAGCGTTCAAGGACGGATCACTCCCCAAGGCGAAGTGGAAATCCTGTCAACTCACGACCAAATTCTCGGAGGGCCAGACGGTCAGATTTATCTTGGTTGCAGCTTTCCTGCTGATGAAAGATATCGATTGCAATTACAGCAATTGGGACTTCAAGTTGGCAGAAAGCTAGCAGATAAAGGCACTTTAGAGCGGTTTGGTGTAGATTTTATCGCCGTTGAGAAGGGTAATGGAGACTGGGATATTCAGGCGATCGAAATTAACCTGCGTAAAGGCGGTACAACGCATCCATTCATGACCCTGAAATTATTAACAAACGGTCGCTATGACCTTTCCACGGGTTTATTTTATAGTCAACAAGGTCGTCCAAAATATTACATTGCCACTGATAATCTGCAAAAAGAGCGCTATCAGGGATTATTACCCAATGATTTGATGGATATCATTGCTCACCACAGACTGCACTTTGACAGCGGTACAGAGACGGGTACAGTATTTCATCTTATGGGCTGCCTTTCGCAGTTTGGCAAGGTGGGATTAACCAGCATCGGTGATTCACCGCAACAAGCACGAGATATTTATAACAAAGTTGTCAAAGTTCTCGATGAAGAAACCCGCAACGAAAATCGTGATTTCTCGGCATTTTCAGATTATTCCTTTCCTGTAGTTTGGGATGAATTATAAGCTAACGCGCCGACATATTGCACAAACTCCGTGTAGACCGTCATTAGTCATTAGTCATTAGTCATTTGTGTTTACTAAGGACAAAGGACAACCTCTCCTGAAGGAGACGCTGCGAGTAGCTTGCTTCCCCAGAGGGGTACACCAGTTGATGTGCTTTTCTTTTTGCGTAACAGCTTAGTTAAGGAATGTCGTTTGTAACCTCGATCGGGGCACAGCAAGCCTTGTGCCCCAATGATATTATGTCTGCCAGTTATATATACAGCGTATTTCAGGTAAATGAAGTACACGGGTAGGGGCATATGTTGTGCCCCGCCGATTAGTTCTAAATGGGCCGATCGCTGTTAGGTAAATTTTGCTGGTTGTTTTGCGGTTTACCAGATTGCAATTGCGTATATATATAGGTTACTACGGCTAAAGTTAGCCCAATAGCCAACACCACGCCTACGATTCGCAAGAAATTGGGAGTAATTCTCGTAGTTAGCTGCTCACTTAGCCTTGGTTGGTAAATAGTATCATCCGCTCGTGTTTGTGTTCTGCTTTGATTAGACGCAGGTCGTGGCTGATACAACGTCACATCTGGTTGCACTGACGGTCTACTTTGATTAGATCCTGGTCGCGGCTGAAACAACGTCTTATCTGGTGGAACTGGCGATCTATTTTGATTAGATCCTGGTCGTGGTTGAAACAACGTTTTATCTGGTGATACTTGTTGACCGCTTTGATTCGATCCTGGTCGTGGTTGAAACAACGTTTTATCTGGTGATACTTGTTGACCGCTTTGATTAGATCCTGGTCGTGGTTGAAACAACGTCTTATCTGGTGGTACTTGTTGACCGCTTTGATTAGATCCTGGTCGTGGTTGAAATAACGTCACATCAGGTTTGCTGGCGTTCGGATTATTCACAGGACTCTGTTGATTTTGCTCAACTGGGTTAAATGGTCTGGGAACGGTTTCGTGATTTGAGCCTTGGTTGTGTCCCGCCTGAATGGAAGGAACGCTTTGCTCAGATTGGTTTTGCTTAATCGGGTCAAATGGTCTGGGAACCGTTTCGTGATTTGAGCCTTGATTGAAACCAGATG
>NZ_JAVRCK010000078.1:0-25347 GCF_034530815.1 Nostoc sp. DedSLP03 | reverse complement strand
GAGGGCGAATAACAGTATCGTCGTTTGATTGTCTGGGAACCGTTTCGTGATTTGAACCTTGATTGAAACCAGATGGAGGGCGAATAACAGTATCGTCGTTTGATTGTCTGGGAACCGTTTCGTGATTTGAGCCAAGATTTGAAGAAGGTTGCGATCGCCCAGTAATTTCTCCGGGTACGCTAGATTCGGTAGCAAATTTGGCAGCAGCTTGCAAAGCTTGATTCAGTTCTTCTACCGTTGCAAATCGGTTAGCTGGGTTTTTTTGGAGACATTTCATCACCACGGCTTCTAATTGTTTGGGTAAATGCTCACACTCTGGTTGCTCGCGCAGTGGTTTTGGTGGCTCGTAAGCATGAGCTAATACCCAAGAAGCCTCACTCACATGACTACCCTTAATGCTGATTCCAAATGGGTCGGCTGCACTCAGCATTTCATAAAGGATAATCCCTAAGCTGTAAATATCACCTCTAGCATCCAGGTTGCGATCGCTTTGGATTTGTTCAGGAGGTGCGTAACGAAATGTCCCGATAAATGTACTAGTTATATTTGTAATATTGGAATTTTCTGAAGATTCACTACGAATTTTGGCAACACCAAAATCCAAAACCTTCACCCACTCTCCCAAATCTGTGGGCATCAAAAATATATTATCTGGCTTCAGGTCGCGATGAACTACCTGAATATGTTCACTGGTTTTGCCGCCATCCCGTTGGAGAGTCACTCCTTGATGGGCAAGCTGTAGACCTTTACAAACTTGCGTTATAATCTTCACCGTCCGCTCAACAGACAGCCGCTTTTGGCGCAACAGTAATTGCCTGAGCGTTTGTCCCCGCAAATATTCCATTACATAAAATGGAAAACCTTCCGAGGTTACACCACAATCACTAATCTTAACAATGTGGTCGCTTTGCAAAGCAGCACAAACTGCCACCTCCCGCTCAAAACGCTTTCTCATTTCTTGTGATGCCACTAGCGTATCTTTGAGCAACTTCAACGCTACCTGCTGACCTACACGGGTGTCCGTTGCTAGGAAAACTTCTCCCATGCCACCCCCGCCTAACCGTCTGTCTAAACGGTATCGCTGGTTATCGCCGACGAAGCGACCATTCCAAGAATTTGAAGAAGGTGGGGATTTCATCTGGGGCAACCCATCCTAGTTACTTTAAGTGTTAACTTTATTCAGAGATAATACTAGTATTACAAATATGATTGCTTCATAACTTAGATGAATATTAGTAATATATACTACTAGTACTTATCTAATTATACTCAGCTTAACATATTAGTAACTTAAAGTAATATGATAATTTTGATAAAATGTTTAAACTTTAGACCTAATAGCAGTTGAAATTTGTTCCTGATATTAAGTTAGTGCGAGTTGCCGAGAATCGTCGCTTCAGTAGTACTGAGTGACTAAAAGAGTCAAACGGTAGAGCGCAAACTACGAATCTAGTGCCGCAAGGCGGAATTCAAAATTCAAAATTCAAAATTCAAAATTAATACAGCATAAGCGTTTCATTGATTTTGAATGGGTGGTTTATTTACGCCGTGTTGTCTAGCAAGTCAAACTTTACCAGACAAGTAATTGAATTTAAGACTCTGATTAAATTACACTGCTAATTTTGACTGGCTAATCAGGAGGCTAAGATGGAAAGCAACACCACAACATGGTGGATATATGCATTATTGTCAGCTGCCTTTGCAGCATTGACCACTATCTTTGCCAAAATTGGGATAGAAAATGTGAATGCTAATTTAGCAACAGCAATCCGAACTGTGGTTATTTTGGTAGTTGCTTGGGGGATTGTATTTTTTCAGGGAAACGTAGTTAATATCTTAGCTATACCCCAAAAAACCATGATTTTCTTATTATTATCTGGAGTATCTACAGGGTTATCATGGATTTTTTACTTCCAAGCTTTACAAGCAGGAAAAGCTTCTCTTGTTGCACCAATTGATAAATCAAGCTTGGTATTAGTTTTATTATTTTCAGTTATTTTTTTGGGAGAAACATTAAGCTGGAAGATCCTTTTAGGAACTGGGTTAGTAGTCATCGGCACTTTAGTTTTAATCATTTAAAATCTTAATTAATCTCGACTCGCTTCCAAATTAAGAATTAGGTTTTCTTTATCTGGCAAAACCCTAGCTTTTTGACAAATACTTTTTTCACATCACAGATTATCGATGAAGTGAAAAAAGTAAAACTACTGTCCCATAAAGGTTTAAGTTGAAGCGTTCGTGCTGATAGTCTTGGCTATAACAGGACTTAAAGTTTTGCAAAATAGATTATTCTATTAATGTACTCTGGCGTACATGATTAATATGTGCTATTGCCATGAGGAATCAGGATGAGTAATGTGCTATCTATAGCCGCAGTGACAGCAGTACTAAAAGTCTTGCTGGAAAATGGTTTAGTCAGCGATCCGATCGCTGCTAGTGTTGGTGATGTGATTGTAACTGCCTTACCGCCGGATCGAATTTCAGTTGAAGCTGACGAGCGTGCCCAAATCAACCTTTTTCTCTATCAAGTGACGCAGAATCGCAATGTCGATTGGGTATCTCAAGAATTTCGCAGCAGGCACTCACGGATTAATGGAAACCCACGCTCTCCAATTCCACCACTAGCTCTCGATCTCCACTACTTACTCACAGCCTACGGAGCTAAGGATTTTCAGGCGGAGCTTTTACTCGGCTATGCAATGCATTTATTACACAAAACACCAGCGATCGCATCTGATATTATTGAAAATACTTTGATAAATGCGTCTACAACCAATACCTCAAGTGCTTTTTCCCAAGCCGTAGCAAATGTGTCTGTATCCGATTTAGCAGAACAAATTGGGCAGATCAAACTGACTCCAGAGTTTTTTAACATGGAAGAAACTTCTAAGTTATGGTCTGCTTTACAAACACACTATCGACCTTCAGCTACCTATTTAGCATCAATGGTATTGATTGAAAGTAGTAAATCTGACAAAGAAGAAGATTTATACATGATGCCCTTGTCTCAACCGAATATAGAGCAAGTTATAGCTCCAACAAAAACTGAACAAATGATTGTTACAGGTACAAAATTAGTAATTCGTGGTAAGCGGTTACGCGGTGAAATCACACGAGTTCGTTTTGGTAATACGGAAACATTACTAGTACCTCAAGAAGTCAAGGAAACGCAAATCAGCTTGTTAGTCCCGCCAGATTTATACGCAAGTATACAGGGTGTCCAAGTTGTACATCTAACAATGGGTAATGCAGAGCAAACCAATCATCTAGTTGAATCAAACGTGGCGGCTTTTGTCTTACATCCAACAATTACAGCATTCGTCACTCAAGTAGAAAATAGCGGTGAGAATTTACGCACGGCAGAAATTACCGTTAAATTCCAGCCCAAAGTAGGTAAAGCGCAGCGGGTAGTTTTGCTACTCAATGAGGTATCAGGTGAGAATCCGGTAGCTTACTCTTTTCTGGCTGCACCACCTACCCAAGATACTGATGCGATCGCGATTCCGGTCAAAAATATCAAACCAGGAACTTATATTGTCCGGGCGCAAGTAGATGGCGCCGAAAGTCCACTTCACAAAAATCAGTTAGGGGAATATGATTCGCCACAGGTGACAATTTTATGAATGCTACAACAATTAATCACAATTGGGATGAGGCAAACTACCGCTACCTATCAGCAGCTCTAGCTGTAGTGCGTGGTATTTTGGAAAATCACACGGCAAAAGATGAAGAGAACCACCAAGAGCATTTACAGCAAGCGTTACAGGAAGCTGCTGCTATGCCTGCACCATCGGCATTGGAGAGAGTCTGCAAAATGTTTCGCCTCTCATCCTTTGAACGTAATTTGTTGCTGTTGTGTGCAGGTATGGAATTAAATGGAGATTTTGCCAAATTGTGTGCTATAGTTCACGACGATTCACAACGAGCTTACCCAACTTTGGGTTTAGCTTTGGCAGCTT
This sequence comes from Nostoc sp. DedSLP03, assembly GCF_034530815.1. Taxonomy (NCBI): domain Bacteria; kingdom Bacillati; phylum Cyanobacteriota; class Cyanophyceae; order Nostocales; family Nostocaceae; genus Nostoc; species Nostoc sp. DedSLP03. Next base: position 21,388 of record NZ_JAVRCK010000078.1, on the reverse strand, counting down.
TACCTAACGTCCATTGGGATGCGATCGCTCCAAATGCTCCCTTACGTTATTGGCGGTTAATTCAAATTGGTGATGGTCATGCCCTAACTCTTAGTCCCTTGAGAATTGACGAGCGGATTTTACATTATCTCACGGGTATTCAATATCTTGACGAACGGCTAGCTGGTATCATTGAGCCATTACCAGAGGTTAGCGATTTAGTACCTTCGCATCAAGATTTAGCAGAGCGAATCGCAGCAGTTTGGTCGCAAGCTTACAAAGTTAATAGCTTACCAATCGTCCAGTTATCTGGTGGTGAAACTGCCAGTAAACGTGCCATTGCCGCCACAGTTTGTCAGCTTCAGGGTTTAAGCTTGTGGGTAATGCCTGCACAAGTCATTCCTTTAGCACCTGGCGAGTTGGATAATCTCATTCGCCTGTGGACTCGTGAGACGATTTTAAGTAAGACTGCCTTACTCATAGACTGCAACGAACTGGATACTAATGATACAGCGCGGCTGAATGCGATCGCTCGTTTCATCGAACGTACAAAGGGCTTTTTAATAGTTACGAGTCGAGAACGCATCGGCTTATCACAACGCCTAGTAGTTAATTTTGATGTACATCAACCAACTAGCAAAGAACAAAGTGCAGTTTGGCAAGATGCATTAGGGGAGAGTGCATCGCAAATGAATGGGCAAGTCAAAATCTTAGTAGATCAGTTTAACCTCAGTGCTGCAACCATTCGCGCTGCTTGTGCAGAAGCCGCAGGACAATTAGCACAAACACCAGAAACCGATATCACCAGCATTTTATGGGATGCCTGCCGCGTGCAAGCACGTCCGCGCTTAGATGAACTCGCCCAAAGAATTGAGCCATCTGGTGATTGGGATGATTTAGTATTGCCAGAGGCGCAGAAACAAGTTCTTTGGGAAATTGCGGCTCATGTACGGCAACGTAGTACTGTATATAACAATTGGGGTTTTGGCGGCAAGAGTGCTAGGGGATTGGGAATCAGCGCTCTATTTGCAGGTAGTAGCGGCACTGGGAAAACTTTGGGAGCAGAAGTGCTGGCCCATAAATTACGCCTCGACCTCTATCGGATTGACCTATCATCAGTAGTCAGCAAATATATTGGTGAGACAGAGAAGAATTTGCGCCGGGTATTTGATGCCGCAGAACAAGGTGGAGTGATTTTGTTATTTGATGAAGCCGACGCTTTATTTGGTAAACGCAGTGAAGTTAAAGATGCGCGCGATCGCTATGCCAATATAGAAGTTAGCTATCTATTGCAACGGATGGAAAGTTACCCAGGTCTAGCAGTCTTGACTACGAACTTGAAGAGTGCAATTGATACAGCCTTCCTGCGGCGGATTCGCTTTGTAGTGCAGTTTCCCTTCCCCGATACTATGCAACGAGCCGAGATTTGGCGACGCGTCTTTCCAGCCGAAACCCCAACCGCAGATTTAGATGCTCTGCAATTAGCACGGCTTAATGTCGCTGGGGGTAATATCCGTAATATTGCCTTAAATGCCGCTTTCCTCGCTGCCGATGCTGGGGAACCAGTGCAGATGAAACACGTATTGCGGGCGGCTCAAACAGAATATAGTAAGTTGGAGAAACCCTTGACTGATGCGGAAGTTGGCGGCTGGATGTGATTTGACAATTTTTACCTTAGTATAGCTTTGCATAAAATCGTGGCAAATTGGGGTTGAAATTTAAACGCAAAGTAGCGCAAAGGTAAGCGCAAAGTTACGCAAAGAGTTCGGTACGAATTAATTAAATGTTGTACTTACTAGAAAATGCTGGTAGTTAAATAGGTTGTAAAATTTGTGAGCGATGTTTAGACAGGCTGTATCTACGCTAATACCATAGCAAACAAAATTATACTAATTAGAAAGAAGAATGCGACAGATGCATACGGACATATCTTTGTTCTGTCTGGCTTTTTGAATTTTGAATTTTGAATTTTGAATTGGGGTATTACTCTGGTAATTCACCAAATCTTTCCCGATAGCGAGCAAGCATGGACTCCATTTGAGCAAGTTGTTGCTCGGCTTGTTGACGCTGTTGCTGTTCTTGGTGTGCTACTTCTTCTGGCGTGGGTGTCAGTTGTCCATCGGGAGTGAAAAAGCGCAACTTCGATTGATAAACTCCCAAATATAACTGCAATTGCTGACTCCATAACCAACCAGCTTCATTTGCTTCTAGTTCTTGATAACGACCATCTAATAAATGAAATCCTTTAAATTCTAAACTTACTGGGTCGAACCAAAAATAATCAGGAGTCCGCCAAATATCCTGATAGATTTCCTTTTTCAACCCTCTATCAGTAGCAGCTGTTTTGTCAGAAAGAATCTCTACAATCACATTTGGGTATTTGCCATCTTCTTCCCAAACTACCCAGCTTTTGCGTATTTTGCGTTGGGTATTTAAAACTACAAAGAAGTCGGGGCCTCTAAATTGCTCAGACTTACGCTGACGCGGACTGTAATAAATCGTCATGTTACCGCAAGCGTAGAAATCTTGACGCTCCTGCCATAACCATTCCAAACACTGAATCAACAGCAGTATTTGCCGCAAGTGAAGTTCTGTTTCCAAAGGTGGTTCATCACTGTATAAATCACCAGGAGGAAATATAACATCTTCTGGTGTGTCTTCTAAAATTATTCCTAAATCTTGAGCAGAAGACATAATAATTTCTATTTTGACAAGATAAATCTAACTTAACCCAATTCATTCACCTGCAAAAGCGATCGCCCCAGCTTTCTAGAATTATAAATCTCGCTCACACAGAGTCACTGCTGGCACAGAATAATTTCTACTTAAGTCGATAGCGATCGCCACTAAACAAATTGTATAATTTGATTCAAAAATATGCTTGAGGATGTGAGATGAGCGATCGCATATTTGGGCTTAAGAAAGCAGGTATATCCACTTCAAATCCGTCGCTGCTCTCAGCAACAACTCCAACGCTGGCGAATCCAGTGCGCGGCTTTGACATCGCAAAGAAAGCTCCAATCCAAACATTCTCTGAGGTATCAACTGACCTGCAAGCAGCTCAATCTGTTGGCGAACAATCCTTAGAACCACAAGCTATTAAAAAAAAGCCTGTTCACGACATTAGTAGCATAGCGTTGCGTCGTCCACAAGCAAAACTGACGGTTGGAGAACCAGGAGACCAGTATGAGCAGGAAGCCGATAAGGTGGCTAATCAAGTCATGTCAATGCCTAATACTGTGATGCAACCGCAGATGACACCAGAAGAACAGACTCAAAAGAAAGAAGTGCAAACTAAGCCTCTTGATGTTGACTTTGGGCAAAGGAAATCGCCAGGGAATAATCAGTTGACTCATGTAGTACAACAGAAAGGTGGGATATTGCAAAGAGATGTGTTGCAGAGAGCGCCAAAAAATCCAGTAGTTACAGAACTTTCGACAAAACTGCCACTGACGGAAGCCAATGCAAGATTAATTGATGCTTGTCATAATTTAGGTAGTATCTATGTGGATTTATCTGTAGCAAATACTGATTTAATCAGTACAAAATTAAAAATTTTCTCTATAAATTACGATATGGCTTACAGCAATTACTCAAGAGTAATTGGTCAAGGAAGAGCAGAAGCACAAAATCAAACTCTTTGGAGAGGAATATTTTTAGGAATAGGAACTGGTGTTTTAGCAGGTCTTGCTGCCGCCTATATTGCTCCTTCTACTGCTGCTGGATGGTTTGCTCTCACCCTAGCGGATGCAGGTACAGCAGCAGGTTCTTCATTTTTACAAGGAGCTGCCTCTTCAGCAGTAGCTCTTGCTGTATCAGATGCCATCACAACGCGAGGCAGTGATTTACAACCTAGTGGTCTTTCACCGGATATGCTGCGAAGTAATATTTGGCAACACGTTGCATCAATGTATCGTGGTGCATTGCAAACCAATAAAGTATTAGCAAACTTACATAAAAATTCCGTTATTCTTGAGCGATTAATTGCAGAAATCAGGGTACAAATTGCTGGTGGTGCATCGTCATATTCGCCAGCAGATATATTAACAGCAACTAATGCCATGAACGATCGCATTAATGGAATGGCAAGTGTCTTTAGTGAATTGAGACAAAAAGCAACTGCGATGAGTGCCTTTGGCAATTCTATTTTGGCTTACGATCCTACTAAACCTGGAGTCGATCAAATAGAAAAAGATATTTGGATTATGTGGATGGGAACTTTAAGTAATGATGACTCTGACATTCTTGATTTAGATAATATTGAGGATCATTTGAAGAGTATCGGGATTTTAGGTAATGGTGGTTTATTAGGTGTAGATTTTGGAGACTATACCTCAGAAGATGATGAACTAGCGGCTTTAGCAGCAGCTCGTCCTCGCGCTGCAACTATAAAAGGGAAGTACGATCAAACCACTTCTCAATGGACTGCACCAAGTCCTTGAGTCAACTTTTAATTATTTACTTTGATTTGTTTGCAGAGCCGTTTACTAAATCAAAGATTTTTACCTCGTTTACAATCTCCGACTGGTAACACAGATTTGAGCAGCGCAGTTTAAAACTTTTTCAACTTGTTTTGGTGCTTTGATTTCAGTAAATAGCTGAATCGCTCGATCGAGATTGATTTGACTTTCATCAGATTTCAACATCTTTTGATTAGTTAAACCCAATTGAAAATAAGCTTCAGCTAGATCGCATTTAGCACCTATTTTATCCAAAAGTTCAATTGCTTCTATATGATTAGCAATAGCTAATGCAAAATCTGTTTGTTGCCGATGGATTTCTGCTAAACCATTGTGAGTTTTTGCTTTGACTTGCATATAATGACTTTCTTCAGCAAAAGTCAAAGCTTGATGGAATATCTGATTTGCCTGAGAAAATTCGCCTAAATTGACGTAGGTTTGACCTAAAATTTGCATAAAATAGACAAATCTACCAGTCTGTTCTATCAGTTTTTCGTTCGTAATATTTTGATACGCTACATCTGCTAATTGATATGAGAGATCGCACAAACCTAAATAAGAATACACCAAAGCTAAACAGACTGAAGCTTTCTCTGCCCAGCGATGATGCTCGGTATTTTGAGCTAAATAAATTACTTGTTGAAATAATTTTGCGGCTGCCTCTAGTTCCCACAAATCTATTTTGTAAAGACCAATACTTAATAAAGAATCTACCTCTAGCATCCTCAGATAGTAAACTGTATGTTTATTTTCTGGCTGAGGTACAAGTGATTTGAGTGCTTGGGTTGCGAGTGTAATAGTCTTTTCTTGACAAGCGATCGCTTGACTAATTTTACCTGTTATCCAGTATAGATCGCCTAATATATTATAAAGTTCGCTGAGATTTTGGTCATCTTCTAGATTGTTAACAACTCGCTCAATTGCCGCAAGGATCGGTTGAATTAAACCCATCCGATACAATGTACTTCCAAGAGGTAAAAACTGCTGCCATTGATTATTTCGGCTTTTTAAAATGACCTTACCCGCCAACTCAAATTCATTAATATCTATGTAGTGATAATATGCTTCTAAAGCTTGCAAAGCATCCTTAAAGGTTTCAATTTGTTTAACACTAGTTGTCCAAAATTCTGCGGCTTTGTGGTTGGCAATTTCCCATTCATTACTGGGGCGTAAACGTGCGATCGCTTCTTTTTGAATTACCGGATGCAACCAGTATTCACCTTTATCGCACTCCACTAAAGACCGATTTCTCAACGAGGCGATAATTTGGCGATGTTGTTCAGATGGGACATCCCAAAGTAAACAAAACAATCCTTGAGATGAAATGGTGGGTATATCTTGGTAACGATAGCATCCCAAACGACAAAGCAGGCGATATGCTTGGGGATCGAGGGCTTGCAGGCGATTGATTTGACTAACTGCTAAATTTTTTAAGTCGGTTGCTGCTAACGGGTCGGCATGATTTTCTTGCCAATAAAGAGCCATATCACCATCAAAATCCTCCTGAATCGAACCGCAGAGAATTCCCATTGCTTTAGCATTACCGCCATAAGTGCGATGCATGATTTGCAAGGTTGGCGAATTGATAGTTAACCCACGGTTGCTAAAAAACTGTTGCCATGCGCTTTCATCTAAACCAGGAAGCCGATAGTGATTCACATTTAACCCCGGTTCACAAAGGCGATCGCGGCTAGTAATCAAGGTAACAGATTGCACTCTGGCATCAGTTAAAACGCGCAATAGTTCTACATAGTTGCGGTGAGAAGCAATTAACCCACCATGTCGATCTAATGCAGGTTCGAGATTATCAATTAACACCCCAATCCGCCGATTGTGGAGTTGGCGCTTGAGTCGCGCCAAAGTTACCCCAAATTCTACCCCAGGTTCTTCGTCAAAATCTTGTTTAAGCCATTCCTCTACAACTCGTTCGGCGGGTGTAATGTTTTGCGTTTCCTTCGCCATCAGCAGTTCCAAAACCAAATCAAACCCCTGATGGAGATATTGCTGCGCCAGAGTAGTTTTGCCTAAACCTCCCTCACCTTGAATGACAATCACTTTCGAGCCTTGATTTACCAAAGTATTCAGGTGAGCGATCGCTTCTGTTCGTCCAATAAAATTGGTATCCTCTAATTTTGGGGTGGGATGTGGCGATCGCGAGTAATCAATCAGACTTGATGATATAGCAGTAGTTTTTCTCAGAACCCGTTCCAAAGTAGCGCGACAATTACTTTTGGTAATCTTTTCTCGCAATACTTTAGAAAGCAGCTTCCATAACTGAGAACCAGCATCCTTAGCGTGTCCTTCCGTACAACCGTAAGCATGAGCTATATCCAAGTATTTTCTACCCAACCAAACTTGCACAAGAATCACTTTTTGCAAATCGCTCAACCGTTCCCCAGTCTGAGGGGGAATTATGGCGTCTAACCATGCTAATGCTGCTTCAGCGTCCATTGTGTAACGACAAGGGTAGTTCAGATTTTAGGGACAACTATAAATTACTTTACAGTTATGTTGCTGGAGTTTTTGGATAAGATTCTGTAAACCCGACTTTTTTCCCGACTTTTCTCGAACACAATTCACGAGTCAGGATACCCTTTCAGGAAAGCAAGCTACAGAATTAGTTCTGTACGACTAGCAGATAGCGCAGCGTCTCCGGTTCCACTCCTAAATTCTGACTTCTGAATTCTTCTTCAATTAGCTCAATCTTGTAATAGTCAAACTTAAAGTACCACGATTGTTAAAATACATGATTGGAACATCATTGGCATAACAAAATAACTCCCCTCTTGAGGTAGCTTTATACTTTTCCAACTTCTTCCCAATTAAAAACTCTTGTTCAGCAGACTGACCAATATTTCCAATTAGGGAAAACCAGTTTTCCTTTGGTTTTCTGCGGAACATCTCAGCCCAACTTAGCCACGGCTGTGTATACCCATCTGCATCACTTCTAATCCATGCATCACACCAAAACTGTTCTCTTTCTACTTCAAATCTATAAGTTGCTCCTATTTCTAGATAAATACCAGTAGCGTTCCAGTATTTCTTCGCATCTATTATTGTTTCTGAAGGAGAGCCAATTTGTAGATTTATCATTTTTATATTAATTTTTGATAATTAGAATGATAGAAACTGAAATTTCAGTCATTACATACTGTTGATATTGCAGATCAATCGAGACTTAATTGCACCTGCTGTATTTTAGTCAGCTTCCTGTTGAATATAGGTAAGCTTTTGAGCTATTCTTTATCGCTACTAACTTAGAACGATTAAAAAGTTTACATAGACTATATTGCCCGCGTCGAATCATTTAGAATAAAATTTATTAAGGTAACATCAGCACCATTATTACTTATGGTGAAATCAGACCCTCGTCAATTTCTGCCTAGCAGTGCTGAACTTCCTTGTTCAGACGACACACCTGTGGATAACGAAGACCAAAATTTTATTCCCAATCTGCTTCTCTTCTTACTGCAATATATTTGGGCAAACCGTAATGACTGGTTTTTCAGCGTGGATATGGGCGTTTACCATACTACAGGGGTTAGTCCGCTTGTGCCGATTGTACCAGACGGATTTTTGAGCTTGGGTGTAGAACGCCGCAAGGCAGATAAATCTCGTACAAGCTATGTTGTTTGGGAAGAAAATAACATAGTGCCTATCTTGGCTTTAGAAATTGTCTCCTTAACTCCGGGTGGAGAATACGACAAAAAATTAGACACTTATGCCAAGTTAGGTGTACTGTATTACATTATTTATAATCCAGAGTATTGGCAACGCGATCGCCAACAACCTTTTGAAGTTTATCGCTTAGTAGATGGTAGCTATCAATTGCAAATTGGTGAACCCTTTTGGATGCCAGAAATTGGTTTGGGAATCGGTAGAGGGCAATACATATCTGGTAATACCCAGCGTCAGGTTTTGTATTGGTATGACCAACAAGGAAAGCGCTATCAAACTCCAGAAGAGCAGTTGGAGTTAGCGCAAAAACAACTTGAGCGTTATCGTCAGCAATTTGGGGAACTGCCAGAAGGTTGAACAGCCATTATTGGTTAGTATCAAATGCTTAATTAGTAAGAATTATTCCCCTTGGGGAACCATATTTTTGAGCGATTTCTCTTACTAATTTACAGTTTTTACGAATTTTATCATCATAATCATCAGTACCATAATCTTCATCATCATAGTTCCTGGACAACTCTGGCAGAATTGTCCCTACTGTCTCTAAAGCCTCTGCGATCGCTAACATCATATTCGTCAAACTTGGAAACCATAACTTATCTTTAATGTCTTCTCGTTGCAATACTGGAGAAGTTTCAATCTGAGTTTCTGAACCAACAATGACTAGCTTGCCATTCTCATAGGAAACGAATGGCAAGCACTTTGGGTCATATATATCTGCATCGCTCGGAGAATAATATTTCTCAGCTTCCTCTAAGGATAGAAAATGAATTAAATCGTCTGCGCCTTCTAACAGCTGCTCCAAGAAGCAATAATAAGTTGAGTTGTCGTTATAAGAACCATCCCAACCGTCAGGCATTCGATCCCCAGTGGGTGCACCAGCCCATTGATAAAACTCGTAAGCTTCATCAGACAGTCGGAATGGGAAAAAACTCAGTCTTCTTTCAACCTCTTCAAGACTCATGCCCTGTTTGGTAAAATGAACACCACTACTTATTCTTTCAAGCGCTTCAGTCAAAATCGACATAACCTTAGTATCCTCATGAATTGAAATCTACTTATTGTTAGGGTTTGTCAGGCATTGCATTATTAGAATATGACATTCAAAAGCAGAATTAGAAATTACAAATAAAATTACTGCCTCTGGATTTTTATCAGCTATAGTAGCAGAGACTACAATATTAGTATCAATAATAACTTTCATTCTCCCTGTCTATAAGCTTCAATCTCTGCTGCTATTTCTTCATCACTTAAGGGATTATCTGCGTGTATCGCTTGTATTTCTTTGAATAAATTTTTTAATTCTTCTGCTAGAGTAACCCTTTGATTATCGTCTGTCAAAATAATCACCTCAACTCTCTGTCCTGCTTTAAATGGTAAATCAGATAATACTAACTGCTTGGGATCTGCAATAGTAATATATACTTTATAAGCGTTCATGATTTATTCTGTTACTCAACTTTTATCTACCCTTGTTCTAACAATTTCGCTACATTCTCTGCAATTTTCTCTTCTAACTTTGTAAAGTCGTCTTAGAGGATGTCTGAGAAGTATTAAATATTTCGCTTGATCCCCCCTAGCCCCCCTTAAAAAGGGGGGAACCGGAATCAAAGTCCCCCTTTTTAAGGGGGATTTAGGGGGATCTACAAGTCTCAAATACAACACTAAAAAGTTTTCAGACATCCTCTTAGAAAGGCGAAGTTTGAAACCCAAATTTTCTCTAACCAACTTTTTCCCCGACTTTTGCAACCCGATCGCATAAAACTGCCGACTTCAGCCGACTGACAAAACAAAGTGCGATCGCTTAGGCTATTGGGCATAGAGATAAAAATTTAAGTATAAAAATATGCTTAATACCCTTAGCCCAATCACAGAAGACTTAGCAGGTCAAAGCTATCCCACTCCTCATTACTTACAAACACAGCGCCGCATTCGTTCCCTGATAGACAAATATCTTGCAGTCGAAAAACTACACGATCGCCTACAAGATTTACCGCTACAGTTTGTCAATCCTCAACCGCGTCCATGGAAACACATCGACTGGCAAACAATTAACCGCAATCAAATTATTGGCTTAGACGCAAATGTATTTCTATCTATATTAATAGGTGCGATGGATACAGAAGCTCCCATTCGGGGCTATACCCAAACCAGTCGCCAGTATTTAGAAAAATTGCATCCTCAAATGGCTCGGTTTGTTGGTGGAACAGTCGGTGAAAATGGCGAACTGCTGAAACTTGGTTTGTGGGAAAAGGAAGAACGTCAACACACACCTGCATTAATCAAAATCTACACCCAATTAACAGGCGAGAAAATTACCCCAAAACTTCGGACTGTTAGAAGCTATCTCCCCACAGATGACGCCAAAGAAGATTTATATCGCCACGGCTTACACCGCATTGCCACAGAATACGGTGCTACCTGTCTTTATATTTGGTTGATGGCTCACACCACAGGCGCACTCCAGGATGTTCTAGAGGAACTAGCGCAGGATGAAATCAACCATACGACCAAATTCTGGGGGTTTGGAGTTTGGGCTTTCCCTGATACTGGGTTGATGCGAATTGGACGCACCCTGATTAAAACGCGATCGCCAAACTATCAGCGTAACAACCTCATGCGTACTCTTCGCCGCATGATGGGTACACTCAACTGGGATGCTTGGTCATTAACCAACAAAATAACTCTCCTATTTACCTTCACTTACACAATGCATCGCTTGTGGAGTTGGAACAATAGCCTAACCCCAGAGTATTTGCAAGATTTATTTGAAATTAATTATCAGTAATAACAAAGGACAAAGGACAAATGACAAAATTACCCATCGATTTAAATCCCCAAAAAATCCCCCAACATATCGCCGTCATCATGGATGGTAACGGCCGATGGGCAACCAGTCGAGGATTACCGCGCATCGCTGGACATCGCCAAGGAGCAAAAACGCTCAAAGAACTATTGCGTTGCTGCAAAGATTGGGGAATCAAAGCGTTGACAGCATACGCTTTCTCTACAGAAAATTGGCAGCGTCCTGTTGAAGAAGTGGATTTTCTAATGCATTTGTTTGAACGATTACTACACCGCGAGTTGGCTCAAATGCATCAAGAAGGTGTACGAATCTCGTTTATTGGAGATTTATCGGCTTTACCCAAGTCTCTACAAACAGAAATGGAGCGTTCAATGGCAGAGACATTGAACAATCAAGCAATCCACTTTACTGTTGCAGTTAACTATGGTAGCCGCAACGAAATTACCAGAGTTTGCCGTCAAGTAGCTCAACTCGTGGAACAGGGCAAACTTAGCACCCAAGAAGTGAATGAAAGTCTTGTAGAACAACATCTCTACACAGCAGATACTCCAGAACCCGATTTGCTGATTCGTACCAGTGGTGAGATGCGATTGAGTAATTTCCTCTTGTGGCAAATGGCGTATACAGAGATGTATTTCACCGATATTCTTTGGCCAGATTTTAATCGAGAAGCATTTCATCAAGCTTTGTTGAGCTATCAAAATCGCGATCGCCGTTTTGGTCAAGTTAAAGCTTCATTATCAGCTTAGTGTACCAAACACCAGACATCACCTGAAGAAGGCAGGAGGCAGTATTTCGACACTTCGACAAGCTCAGTGCATCGCTATGCTCAACAACCGGGCAATATTCCTTCTGCCTTCTGTCTTTCTTGATAAAGTAAAAGCACCCACATTACCACGATGGTATATGAGCGCTCACAAATAAAACATTATCGAGGATAATCTATCTGCTATGACAGACCGAAGTAACTATAAGAATAGCAGGCACTGGGTAAATAAACTGCAAGGGTAGTTACAAATGTTTTGTTAAAAATATTACTTACCGTAAATGTGATCCTTGATTTAGGCAAAATCCAATCGATTGCGGAATCCTATTATCCCCAAGAACTCTTTGCTGGCTAGGTTTGGCAGCGTCGGTTCAATGAGTTTGATGGTGAAGAAGTGAGGTCATTGTTTGTTATTGGTGGGATTGAATACTTGAAATATCTCAATCAAACAAATTGTGTGCTATAATCCCCTGTTTTCCTCCCATCTTAGCTTGCACCTAAATTGAGTAGCGATCGCAGTCTCTTAATTTTTTTGAGTAAATTATTCTTTGTTAGCTATTGAGCCGAGGATTTTGGCTCAATACCTATATTCATTATCACAAAATCAGACTTATGGAAATTATTATTTTCTCAATATAGCAATCCCCTTTTATCTCTGAACAGAGAAAAACTGAAAGGCTTATAAATCAAGCTTTTTACGTAATGCATTGTTCAAAAACCATTCATTATTTGCTATAATAACTATAAAAACTATCAATATAATTTTTTGTTAATTCTTTCCGAAAATAGTATTTACTAGAATTTAATACTTGCGATATAAGCTGATGTTTTGGTGAGTTAATTCAGAAAAAATCCTGATATGCAAAATTTAAAGTTAACAAGACTCTCTTGCTAAATCTACTTTAAATTTACTTATCAATACATTTTAAAATCGCAATCAATTTTTCCACTATTTTATAGGTGTTGGGAGTCATGATCGCAAAATATCTACTAGCTTCTGCTAGTGGGATGGGATTTTTATGTTTAATTGCCGGGTTATCACCTGTGCAAGCCCTTCCTAGTTTAAAAATTGCAGATAAAAACGTAGCTGTTAATCAAAATGACGGCAGCTATGAAAAGAATTATTCTCATCAAAGCAATTTAACAAATAATCTTTCCAGTAAATTGCTGATAGCTAATGAAACTCAAAAAAACTTACCCTCAGTCAATCAACAGCAAAAAAATCAAGATTTAGGAATAGATTCTGCTGTTAACTTGTGGCAGCCAATCACACCACAACCTGTAAGTTCATCTCCAACCTCATACAAACTTGCACAAGTAACATCCGTATCGCAATTGTCTGATGTACAACCGACGGATTGGGCTTTTCAGGCACTCCAATCTTTAGTCGAACGCTATGGTTGTATCGCAGGTTATCCCAATCAAACCTATCGCGGTAATCGGGCGATGACTCGCTATGAATTTGCTGCTGGCTTAAATGCTTGTTTAGAGCGAATCAACGAACTGATTGCGACTGCAACTGGTGATTTGGTCAAGAAAGAAGATTTAGCCACGTTGCAGAAACTACAAGAACAATTTGCGGCGGAATTGGCAACATTGCGAGGTCGAGTAGATGCTGTAGAAGCTCGCACAGCAGAACTAGAAGCAAATCGGTTTTCTACTACGACTAAACTCAGTGGAGAGGCAATTATTGCTGGTATTGGTGCTAGCGGTGGCGCTCCTAATCAGAGTGACCCGAACATCATCCTAGTCAATAGAGTACGGTTAAATCTCACCACTAGCTTTACTGGTAAAGATTCACTAATTACTGGATTGCAAGCCTATAACTTTTTGGGTGGAGTTGATGGACAGGGTAGCCTGCAACAAGGTTTAGGATTAGCTTCGCCACTTTTAAGTGCAAGTAGCGCTCGTACCAGTTTTGAGCCGCAATTTCCGGGGTTAAACGTCAATACTTTGTCGGGTGTTGGCGCAAACAGCGTTCAGCTTTACAAATTGCTGTATGTCTTTCCCGTCGCTAATAAATTAACCTTGTTTGCGGGAACTGCGGCAGAGACATCAGATGCTTTCCCAACAATTACGCCTTTTTATGGTGAAGGACAAGAATCAATTTCTCGTTTTGGCAACTTGAATCCTGTACTACGGGTTTCTGGTGGGACTTCGGGTACAGGTTTAGCATCGGCGGCGGGATTTATTTTTAACATTTCACCAAATTTTGATTTAAGAGCTTTATACGGCAGTGTAAATGCCAATTTACCGGAAAAATCTGCGGCTGAAGCAGTACCAGGAGTTTCTACTACACCTTTAGGAGCAGGTTTATTTAGCGGTAGTAGTGTTATTGCCACACAGTTAACCTTCAAGCCAAGTCCCGCTTTCGATATTGGCTTAAACTATGCCCACAGTTATCACGAAATCAATATTTTGGGTACAGGATTAGTTAGTAGTGATATCGGTGCTTTAGCAGGGATTGCAGCAGGGACACCGGTCACACTCAACTCTGTTGGCGGTACGCTAACATGGCGATTGTCTCCCAAGATAGCCTTATCTGGCTACGGTGCAGCAATATTTGTTGATGCTGCTTCAAATAGCGTGGATGCTTCCACGACCTTTACAAGTTGGATGGCGGGAATTCACTTCAGAGATTTATTCAAATCAGGAAACACTGCTGGGATTCTTTTTGGTCAGCCGCTTTTCCGTAGCGATAGTGGTGGTGCTGCTCAACTTACCCCCACAGGCGACAATCGGACGACTCCTTACCATTTGGAAGCTTATTACCGCCTTCAAGTTAGCGATAATATCAGCATTACCCCTGGTGCGTTTGTTCTCTTTAACCCAGAAGGTAACAGCAATAATGAGACTACGACTGTAGGCGTACTTCGGACTACTTTTACATTTTAAGAGATTCAGATTAGGCAGTCAAAATCCCCTAATAAATTGGGGGATTTTGAGATTAGATAACAAAATTCACAGTAGACCTCTTGCAGCATAAATCAACAATAAAGAACCTCACCCCGATGCTTTCGCTATCCATTAGTCACATTTGTAAAAGGAGTGTTGAGGATAAAATAATGACCAATAAATACGTAGAAATTCGGTGAATGTTTATTGAATAATATTGTTTGGTTTTTGACAAAAATATAGTCGCATTGCCCAAAATCTGTTGTGCAAAACTAATCTGATGTCTACGTTGGTGACTGACTTGTACTGAGTTTCGACTGCGCTCAACTACCGCGCAGTCGAAGTAGCTTACCGAATGGCCGAAGTCCGCGCTACATCAAAAATAAACTGTGTAGGTGTAGCTCATCGTCGATATCGCCGCATAGATAACCTAATTATTTCTTTTACCTGATTTAGGAGTTTGATTTGAAAGGTGGTGCTTTTGTATAACCCGCTCAATCTGGCAAGTCACCGCATCTATTCTATTTTTAACCTTATCAAAATCGATATTCACCCAAATATAGGCTTTGTCAGGTCTTAGCTGCCTTCTATTCATATATGGTTTTACTTGTCAATATATTTTGTTATATCTATACAATATAGTCTTCTCAATTTCTAAACTACTTTCTCTAGACATATAAGTAAATATGCTTAATATTTACTTAAGGTTTTATCGCCATCCGATTTTATTTTTAAACCTATTTACGCGCTCCTCAAAGTACAGCGTAAGCGCCAGAGGCACGGAGTAGGGAATCAGCCTTAGTTATACAGAGTTTTTTCATCCAATCAAATAGAAGTCTTATAGCTTTTAGAAGTTCAACCAAATAGTGATTTGATTAATATGGGCGCAGATTATTATCTATCTATTGAAAGAGACGCGATATTTCGCGCCTCTAAGAACCAAAATCAAAATTCTAAGTGTTATTAAATCTTTGTTTGGAGATATTGCACTAACTGCGGTGCTTGCATCACCCCCTCTATCCGTTCCACAGGCTGACCCTGCTTAAACAGTACTAAGGTTGGAAGAGAAGCAATTTTATACTCAGTAGCCAAATCTGTGTATTTTTCCGTGTCGATTTTGACAATCCTTAAGCGATCCTTAAGTTGGGCATTGACTTGCTCTAAAATTGGCACCATCATTTGACAAGGACCACACCAGTCAGCATAAAAATCTACTAATACAGGTACATCAGAAGCAGACAGCATATCTTCAAAACTGTTAAATTGCTTTTTGGTTGCCATGTGACACACACCGATTTTCAATTGTTTGTTTCAATAGTAGTTCTTATAAAATAAAATCGGTATAGGTTCATGGGTTTTTGTTAGTAAAAGATTAGATTAGTTAATATTAGAATGATTCACCAGCCAAAAATCTTAAATAATTATAATAAAATCCGTATATTATGTTAGGTTGTGCATCTGTATTAAATATGTGTTTCAACCTATGACAATCGACCAAATCATTATATAGGCTTTCACAAGAGTGATGTCTACGAAGGCTGTAGATGCAACACTTTCTAGTCTATCTAGTCAGGCAAATATATTAGTTATAGTTATTCATCTATTTACAGAGAAGTAACTATAGATATTTAATCAGAGTAAAACGTTAATTATTGTTATTCGAGTTATATAGGAATCTTATTTGATTTGTGAGAATTGCAAACCGCAGCTTCTCAATAACTTTTATGAAAGCGGGGATCTTGTTTTTGCGCGTTTGATTCAGCATAGCTATATCTAGCTAAATACGAGGTATAACTTTATCTATTAGCTATCTAACTTGCAGCATGACAGCAAGATTATCACCGCGCAAGAGTTAGATATTATCCAGACAATATTCAGATGTTCCCGAAATCGCCATAAGATAATTAGCGCGGTATTTCTAAGATTGAGGAACATTAAATGACGCTATTACAAGATAAAGTCGCAATTGTCACAGGTGCATCAAGAGGAATTGGCCGAGCGATCGCAATTGAATTAGCTTCACAAGGAGCGATCGCAGTTGTCAATTATGCCAGTTCGAGTGCTGCGGCTGAGGCAGTTGTTACAGAAATTACAGCAGCAGGAGGTCAGGCGATCGCTATCCAAGCAGACGTTTCTAAAGGCGATCAAGTAGATGCACTAGTTAACGCAGTCATCGAAAAATTCAGTCGTGTAGATATTTTGGTCAACAACGCTGGGATTACCCGCGACACCCTGCTTTTGCGTTTGAAGCCAGAAGATTGGCAAGCAGTGATAGACCTTAATCTTACTGGTGTTTTCTTATGTACACGCGCCGTCAGTAAAATCATGCTGAAGCAGCGATCGGGGCGGATTATCAACATTACCTCTGTTGCTGGGCAAATGGGCAACCCAGGTCAGTCAAACTACAGCGCCGCCAAAGCAGGTGTCATCGGCTTCACCAAAAGCGTTGCTAAAGAACTAGCTACTCGCGGGATCACCGTTAACGCCGTCGCCCCTGGATTCATCGCCACCGACATGACCAGCGATCTCAACAACCCCGAAGATATTCTGAAATACATTCCACTCGCCCGCTTCGGTCAACCCGAAGAAGTCGCAGGGATGGTGCGCTTTCTCGCCGCCGATCCCGCCGCCGCCTACATCACTGGACAAGTCTTTAACGTCGATGGCGGCATGGTAATGGCCTAAATAGTTGAGCTAAATAATTGAGGGGTAGCTATTTTTCGTAGTTGGAGCTTTAGCGCCAACTACGAACTTATTAAATAAAATTTGACAGACTAATTATGAAAACAGACTCTATTTTTTATCGTTTATTTCAAACTTTCCCCAGTGCTTTTTTTGAATTAATTAATCTGCAACCATCAGAAGCAAATGCATATAATTTCGCTTCAGTAGAATTAAAGCAAACAGCATTTCGCATTGATGGAGTCTTTCTTCCTGTTGCTGACAGTAGTCGTCAGCCGATTTATTTTGTGGAGGTTCAATTTCAAAAAGATAATGAATTTTATGCTCGTTTATTTTCAGAAGTATTTCTGTATTTACGACTTTACGCACCAACTACAGATTGGTGAGCAGTAGTTATATTCCCTCGCCGCAGCCTTGAAACAACCCAAGTCCAACCTTATCGAGTCCTACTCGAAAGCCAATTGGTAACGA
This sequence comes from Nostoc sp. DedSLP03, assembly GCF_034530815.1. Taxonomy (NCBI): domain Bacteria; kingdom Bacillati; phylum Cyanobacteriota; class Cyanophyceae; order Nostocales; family Nostocaceae; genus Nostoc; species Nostoc sp. DedSLP03. Next base: position 3,651 of record NZ_JAVRCK010000078.1, on the reverse strand, counting down.
GGCTATATTTAAACGAGCTTGGAGAAGTAACTGAATATTCCTTGGGAATTGAGATCATTAAATTAGTAGTTGTAAAGAAAAAACAAACTCCCATATTAGTCAAAAGTTTGATTACAAAGACACGTTCAGAACTGAGCGATAAAGCACTTCAAAAAAAAGTGATAGATTTAATAGAAAAAATTGTAGTTTACAAACTACCGCGTATCAGTCATCAGGAGTTGGTAAAAATGTTTGGACTCGGTGATTTTGATATCAAAACGACTAGACTTTATGAGGAACTCAAGCAGGAAACAACTCTAGAGCTAGTAATTCGCCAGTTACGACGACGCATTGATAATTTGAGTCCGCAATTGTCAGAGCGCATCAGCCAGTTATCCATCGAACAGCTTGAAAATCTAGCCGAGGCACTATTGGATTTTTCCACAGAAGGAGATTTAATTGTTTGGCTGCAAGACAATTTAACTCAAGCTTGAATTTTTGGTGAATTGAATAAACATAGTAGGGCTAGCACTGCAATGCTCACCCTACAAGCAACTAAGGCTGTTGGCGTATCCTTTGCCAGACTGTAAAGCCCAAAAGCAGGATAATACTACTGGCGGTTGTCAGCATCACAGCCAAACTCATACCTTGTATTCTCATCGCTAGCAAGTTGAAAACTAAGGTAATTGACCAAAGGGTAAACGCAGCATGGCGCTGGGAGAGTCCCCAAGCAAGTAAGCGGTGGTGCAGGTGGTCTTTGCCAGGAGTACTCAGAGGGTTATTTCCTGCTAGTAGCCGCCGCACAAATACTTGAGTGGTGTCTAACACCGGTAACAACAGAAATAAAACCGTAGGAATTAGGGCATAAACTGTGTTTTGTTGCAGTTTGCCTAAAATACTAGTTGCTGCCAGGACATAACCGAAAAAGTATGCTCCAGCATCACCCATAATAATTCGTGATGGATGAAAATTATGGCGCAAAAATCCTAGTGCAGCACCTCCCAAAGCTGCGAGGACTAAGATTGCCGCAGCACGATTGTTAAATTGAGCTGCAACGCCCAATAAACTCATGGCGGTTATAAAGCTAATTCCTCCTGCCAAGCCATCCATACCATCCATCAAATTGATGGCGTTGGTAATCCCTACTACCCATAGTACTGTTAGCAACATGGACAGAAGTGAATCGATGGGAGTGCCAAACAGGACTTTGACACTGATGCCATTAGCTACCAACAAAAGTGCCGTGACAATTTGCGCCCACAATCGCACAGAGGGCGGTAAGCCAAACTGATCGTCAATAAAGCCCACAAGGACTAATATCGAACCTCCCAACAGAATAGTGAGCACCTGAGCCAATACGTTTTGGAGTTCGATCGGTCGTAAAAGGCTAGCTAGTACCAGCGCAGCAATCACGCCCGCGTAGATAGCCAGCCCCCCTGCATTGGGTAAAGGTTCTCGGTTGAGTCGCCGTGCGTTGGGTTGGTCAGCCCAACCTACCCGCAGGGCGAATTTGCGTACTGTCGGAATTAAACGCCAAGTTACAAGCCAAGCCAAGAGGAACGTAAATACTACTGCCAACCAGCCGGTGCCGCTAGGGTCGGCAATACCAAGGGACTTAAGGGAGTTGTCTAGATTCATCTCCCAATTCAAGCATTACTGCCAGTATCTAATATGAGCATCACCTGTATATTAATCAATTTTTTTATTTCCATTTGTAACTTGAGCCGCTTGAGAGATTAGCACTCTGGCGCTGTGAGTGCTAAATTGTCTAATGGAAGCGCTGGAGAAATCAAACATGGCGAAAATTATTGCATTTGACGAGGAATCGCGGCGATCTCTAGAAAGGGGTGTTAACGCCCTTGCCGATGCCGTAAAAATCACCTTGGGGCCCAAAGGTCGCAATGTCCTTTTAGAGAAAAAATTTGGCGCACCTCAAATTGTCAACGATGGTATCACTGTTGCCAAGGAAATTGAATTAGAAGATCCTTTGGAAAATACTGGTGCAAGACTCATCCAGGAAGTGGCCTCAAAAACTAAAGATGTCGCTGGAGATGGGACAACCACCGCCACAGTTTTAGCACAAGCCTTAATTAAAGAAGGTTTGAAGAACGTCGCGGCAGGTAGTAACCCTGTGAGCTTGAGACGCGGGATCGACAAAACTATTGAGGCATTGGTAGAAGAAATTGCCAAAATAGCCAAGCCAGTAGAAGGAAGTGCGATCGCTCAAGTTGCCACTGTTTCTGCTGGTAACGATGAAGAAGTTGGTCAAATGTTAGCTCAAGCAATGGAAAAAGTCACCAAAGATGGTGTAATTACCGTTGAAGAATCTAAATCCCTGACAACTGAACTAGAAGTAGTTGAGGGGATGCAGATTGACAGGGGCTATATTTCTCCCTACTTCGTCACCAACAACGAACGGCAAATCGTCGAATTTGAAAACGCTCGGATTTTGGTTACTGACAAAAAAATCAGCAGCATCCAAGATTTAGTGCCTGTGTTGGAAAAAGTCGCCCGTTCGGGTCAGCCTTTGCTAATTATTGCTGAAGATGTCGAAGGTGATGCTTTGGCAACTTTGGTGGTGAACAAAGCGCGCGGTGTACTAGCCGTAGCTGGGATTAAAGCGCCTGGGTTTGGCGATCGCCGCAAAGCTTTGTTAGAAGATATTGCGATTCTCACCGATGGACAGTTGATTTCGGAAGAAATCGGTTTAAGCTTGGATACCGCTTCTCTAGAAGCATTGGGAACTGCCCGCAAAATCACCATTGACAAAGAAAATACCACAATTGTTGCTGGTAGTGTCACCAAGCCAGAAGTACAAAAGCGGATTGGTCAAATTCGCAGACAGTTGGAAGAAACTGATTCTGAGTACGATAAAGAAAAACTGCAAGAACGCATCGCCAAGCTCGCTGGCGGTGTGGCAGTAATTAAAGTGGGTGCGGCAACCGAAACCGAACTCAAAGACCGTAAGCTGCGGATTGAAGACGCGCTCAACGCTACTAAAGCTGCTGTAGAAGAAGGTATTGTTCCTGGTGGTGGAACAACCTTAATTCACTTAGCTAAGGCAGTACAAGCGATTAAAAACACCCTACAAAATGACGAAGAAAGAATTGGGGCTGATATTGTCGAACGAGCGCTAGAAGCCCCCTTGCGCCAAATAGCAGATAACGCTGGTGCTGAAGGTTCTGTGATCGTCTCTAGAGTCCGCGAGAGCGACATCAACACTGGCTATAACGCTGCTACTGGCGAATTTGAAGACTTGATTGCTGCTGGTATTATCGACCCTGCCAAAGTTGTGCGTTCAGCTTTGCAAAACGCTGGTTCCATTGCTGGTTTGGTCTTAACCACCGAAGCGATCGTTGTTGAAAAGCCAGAGAAGAAATCCGCTGCTCCTGCCCCTGATATGGGCGGTATGGGCGGTATGGGTGGCATGGGCGGCATGGGCGGCATGGGCGGCATGGGTATGTTCTAATTTCTGCTGACCCAGATAAATATTTTTTAAACAGTTTGTCTTGCCAAGGCAAACTGTTTTTTTGTAGCATTGCTGATTCAGAGGCAATATGTTATACCAATTCGTAATTCGTAATACTTCGGCTACGCTCAGTACAAGTTTGTAATTCACGTCTAATGTGAATTAAAGAGAATGAGACTGGAAGGTGAGAACATCAATACCAA
>NZ_JAVRCK010000077.1:0-43700 GCF_034530815.1 Nostoc sp. DedSLP03 | reverse complement strand
TAGGCACTTGAATTTTTCTTAGCGTACAAAAAACCTTTTTTGGCACGGTGATGCCGAATACATAGGTTATTCAGAAAGCTATCAGTATCTCGGCAGACATCCTTTAGGGTTCAAAATGTCAGATATATTCAATTACTTGAGCCATTATCGCGCAACAGCGATATTCAGTATTGGCTCTCAGAAGGCTTTGAGAGTCAGGCTTTCATGCCCAAAGTAAGTTAGGGCAACACTCGTGTTGCTTAACCAACATGGTTAAGCAACGTTTCTCTAACCATGCTTTTTAATCGCAGTCAGTTTGTGCTGACTGCGATCGCACCATGTTCTTAAACTTTGTAAAATGTCCATCAAAATCTAGATTTTTAATTAAATGCCCAACCAAGGGCGCAGATGAGCGCGTCTAACCCTCACTCCTGGCTGAGTCTTAGTACCAATACGGATATCGTTTGATTGTCCGCATTCCCAGATGTAGACTAGTTCGCCGTTGTAATCAGCTTGAGAGTCAGCGCCGAGTCGCCACACGGTATTAGCTGCATCCTTAATATATTGGAGTCGTTCAGGGCTAAAACCTTTGACTATTTGCTGTAATTCAGCACTATCAAGGCTTAGAACGATTTCGCCCAAGGCTGACTTGTCCTCCCAAGCCTCAATAATTCGTTGTGTGGTGCTGACTTCTTTTTGTGTGGTGCTGGCATGGGTGCTGGCTGAAACTCTTGCTGGTGCTGGATGTGCTGACTGTGCTGGCTTATCCTCCTGATTTTGACTGCTAGTAGTGTCCATCAAGTAGTGTTGGTTGGTGGTGTCAACTGCACTACTATTAGCACTCATGTCAGCACCGCCTTGAAAATCAGCACTATCAACACTTTCGGTTAGCATTTCAGTCAGCACTGGGTTAGCACTACTTTTACTAAGGTCAGCATTTAGGTCAGCATCTTTTTCTGAAACTAAGAGCGGAAAGTCATGTCCTGGCTGCCGAATAGCAATTTTAGTGATAAAACGTCCTTTCTTGTTTCTGACTTTCGCGGCATTAATATTGAGTTGAGACTTCAACAGATTGAGCAAAATTGCTGAGAATCGTTGCTTGGTCATGATGCCGTGAGAATTACGCTGGGCCCATTCGCAGTAGTTAGGATAGAGGAACAATTCAGCGCTTTGACCGTTATCACCGATTTGCGTTTGTGCGTTGGGGTCATAGTAAAGACAGTCATTAGCCCAATCCGCCAGAGGATTAGTGCTTAACAATACCTCTGTGCTAAATGAAGCAAGCGAAGGTACTAGTTTGTTAGTGTCACCTACATAAGCGGCGACATCTTTTGCTGGCATCTCTAAAACCCATTGCAATACCCCAGGCAAGTATGGTTGAAATTCCTTTTCTAAAGGGCGGCGCTCATTTTGAGAAACCACCCGCTCAAAAGGCATTGACAGCCGACGGCGGGCCAGCGCGTTAGTGTAATCACTGCTTTGAATGATTTCGTTAGCGGCAATCCAGACCACCCCACTAAATCTAAAGCTGCCTGTTTGCTGGATTCCTTTTTTCTCGTGTCGCAGCTCATCATCACCGGTCAATTTCTTGAGAGTGCTAACATCACCTGTGTAGCGCTCAGAGTCAGTGATAAACACAGCTTTCTTGCCGTAGAGAGCCGCAGTTTCAAAGCGGTTTTGCTCCAACTGCTTCAGTTCTGTAATTGCGTAGTTTTCCCTGCCAAGTAGCGCTTGTACCAGCCGCAAGAGAGTACCTTTGCCAGTGCCGCCAGCGCCCACTAGTTCCATGAATCGTTGTAACTCTCCGCCGCGTTCGGTGACGGTGGCATTGATGCCAGCGCGAATTACTTGTACCCAGTCAGCTTTACCTTCGCAAGCTTCGAGCAACCATTCTTTAACTGTTTCACAACCTACACTGCGGTCAGCCCATTTAAAAGGTAGCTGACTAAGCATTCTGTATCCCGGCTCATGTGGATACTCTTTGAGGGTATTAACATCAAGCAGACAATCCTGAAGACAAATAAAGCCTTTGCGGACTTCCCAGTGATTAACCCTGAGCTTGGCCTTGAGTAAAGTCAAAACGCCGTTGACAAACTTGCTGGAAAAATGGCGTGTCCGCGTTTCTAACTCTGTTAAAACAATTGACATCGCCTCTTCAGAGGGAATTTCACCCCAGACCCCGCGCTTGTTTTCTGCTTCATACCAGTACCAAGCTTTATTTGCTACATGCCAAGCAAGACGAGCGCGGTAATCTTCTGCTATTTGTGCGGCAAAAGCCGACTCTGACAAGGTTTTGTTATCAGAATCGTCTTCTTTGAACTGACGTTCCCAAATTTCAAAGTTAACCGCCTTACCTAACACCTTGTCTCTGAAAGCGTCGCTGCCGTTGGACTGAATGTAATCGTCCATCCCTTTCCCCTCTGCTGCACTCCATAAGCCCGTGGCAATGTACACAGGCACTTTAAACTTAGCTAATTGACAAGCCAGTTTTCTCTGGGCTGCAATCACATTTTTGTTAGCTTTGGCGGATTCGTCCGCATCAAATGCAATAATCCATCCAAACTTAGCACGGGCTAAGAATTCTAGGGTATCGACTAGGTAACGTTTGCCTTGGGGGTCGTTAGCCGCCGATGTTAAGCCTTGTTCAACACCAGCGAGAGCAACTGTGGGGAATCCGTTAGAACAGCCGGCGATCGCTTTAAATAGCCCTTCAGTCAGAAGTAAGCAGGGATGACCGTTTATGTTATAGCAAAGTGCTTTGAGCGCCTCTAAATCCTTCCAGTAGCCTGGATTATGAGGATGACGGGGTAGCATTGCATCGTATTCTTCCCTGGTGGCTGTCCGATATTTGGGCGCTTTCTTCTCGTCTGTGCTTTTCCAGGGCTTGTTAGGGCGGTACTGCCCAAAACCGTTGCTTCCTTCTAGCCAGATGCCAGAGGAAAGCGCTGTGTATCCTAAGCGCTGGCTCGCTTCTTTGATTTCCATTGAACGACAGTTAACAGCTATCCACTCAGGACACAAGCCCCGGTTTGTTACGCACTCCTTATAATGTCTGTCTGTAAGTCTATTAGCAGTCAGCGTTCCAGTTGTCTGTGTAGTATTCACTTTTTATTACTCCGAATTTTTTAAAATCCGGGTAACTCCTTATTGCAACACGACCGCAGAACTGGTTATTATAGAATTGCGATCGCGGTTCCGAAAAAGCCTCTTAAACTTTTTGTTCGGAGTTACCCGTGATAAATCTAGAAATGATGGAACCCGCTTAACTTCCCGGTCGAGCGGGTTTCGTCATTTGTGAACCTGTTTTCCTAATGGGTGTATGGCAATTCTCATCATCAAGCTACATCCTTTACTGTGAAGCCCTTACTACATTTTTGAATTAACAGCCAACGGTCAGAGTCCTTATCCAGTGTTGGCTTGAGACGAAAATTAAAAACATCCTCCCACACCTCTACACCGTGAATAGAAGCAAAATCAATCTCAAGCTCTTTAAAACATGGATAGTCCCGTTCGCTGATAGCTGTCAGCATGGGGAGTAATGAAGTTAGTGGTATTTGGGTTGCTGTCTCAGTCATCTGGGTAGTCCTCAAAAATACAAACAATTGGTAGAGGTTCGTCTTCTGTGTCGATGATTTCGACCAACCGCTTAAAAGTGTTCCTGGCTATTCTTTTACAGCGTTCCTCCGATACTGGGGCTGACCATTGCCTAGTTTGTTTTAATGGGTCAAATTACCTCCTTTTTTTTGTACGCAATCGCTTAATCCTCGCTCCATTCCAATAACTCACAGGGCTGGACTTTATAACAGTCACAGATTTTGTTGAGTGCTATTCCATTGGGTATTTGCTCAGAATTGTCGCACAGCGCGTACACTGTGGTTTTTGATAGTCCCGTCTCTTTCATAAATTGATAACGTGTGATTTTGAGCTTTTCTTCAATAAACCTCCTCACAGTGTTACGAACTGGCATGGCAACCCGTCTGGTATTATCAGATTCCCATTTAACACTATGCCAGTTAAGCTTGCAATTGTCGGCTAGCTTTATATGGTCAGCTATCTTGACATTACAAGTTAGCCTATACTATTATCATAGTGCCTGGGTTATTGATGCGTCAATAACTCAGGCAAACACGATTATTTAGCTACGAACACAGGTTATTTGCATTGCGTCCGCTCTATATATGCGGTCGTGGTAATTGTGCGTGTCTGCATTAGGACAGAGGATTCATGCATATCAATTTACGCAACTTAGAAGCAATCAACGAACTACCTTTTGAGAAAGTAATGCTTAATCAAAATCAATTACGAAGGTTAGAAGCAATAGATCGCTGGCTCAGAGAAATCCGAGATTCGGAAGAATTCAGACAACTAGAATACTCTCCAGATGTGATGATAGGGGATGCAATACAAGCAGTGGGCGAACTACTTGACTTTCACGTTCATTGTGATTCCAAGCACTTGAATTTTACTGATCCAGAGTGGCATTCATATCTAGAAGAAAAGCCAGTTATGCACATTCGCCGTGTGAAAAATTGGCGTGAAAAGATTAACTCATTCATACTCGATGCAGCATCAGAAATAGCAATTCTGAGCTTGGTAACTACTAGTTTTATGGTTGTTGGTACTATCTTTTGTCACGGCTTTGACCGGATTGAAGAAAGCAGAGGTGAAAAATATCAACCCACATGGATTTACAACGCCAAAATTTTTGAAGGAAGCGCGATCGCATCTATCGCTGTCTTCCTGGGTGCAAGCTTGACAAGTGCGTGTGTTGCTGGAGATAAGAAAGATGCATGACTTAATTCCCTATCTACGAACCTTGTAAGATATGGGATTTATGAAGTCCCTGGCATGGTGGCCAACCGGAAATCTGAAGTAATAGGACAGGGGATACAGCAAAGCTTGTTCTAACGTGTTTGATTTGTGACTGGCTTTAATGCTCTCGTTGAGCGTAGCCATCGCAAAAACTAGGCTCAAAAGGGTGTATCGGCGGGGGTAAACGAGAAAGTGTCAGTATGTCATCAAAGCTGACAAACCTTGTTATTACGTGGTTATAGCCGATAAAAACTCCAGTCTCACATTTGTCTAAAGTCCTAAATCCAAAGTTATTGATAGTGCCTAACTAATTTGGCATATCAAGATAACTGTTTCTAGCTAAATTAGCCTGTCAAATAACCTAATTTTACGGATAGTCAGCTAATTCTATACACACTTAAGTAACTACAACAGAGTCAATGTGGCAACAAAAAGATATTTAGCTAAGTATCGCTTGCTCAAAGAAACTTACGAGGGCATCACAGTCAAAGGCATTTCAGATATCACTTGGTATCGAACAGTCGCATCCTTGAAACAATATTTATCGCTTGAAATTGAATCCATACAAGCTCAAAGTATTGTTGAAACCTATGCTCAATTGAAGCGCAAGTGTCCAGCCTTTTCTTTTAGAACTTCTGATTTTAGCGAACGCTGGCAAGCCTTTAAACACTTCTATGATGGCGAAGAAGTTCAATACACAGGTCAGCAATTCCTAGTCGCGCTTGCAGACTATTTAAAAATCAATCTTGACGATGTACCGCGCAGCACTCGTTATTACTGGTTTAGGCAAGCAACTCTAAGTTATAAGGCCCTTCAATCTTATCAGAGCAAAGATTTAGCCCTTGTTGCGTTTGTTGCTGCTAAATGGGCAATCAACAAGCGCTCACAACCGATAAAATCCGCAACCATCGAAGTTTTAGCACTAGTCAAATAAGGAGTAATCATCATGTCTGACAAATTTACTAATAACGTCCGCGCTCGTTTGTACAAACAGGGCTATCAAGGATTTACCAAGGACGATTACACAACGGCAGCGCTTGCTGTCGAGTGCGATGACCTTGACAATCCAACCAAAGAGCAATTGAGTCAAGCCGTTGACTATCTCAAAGGAAAAACGACTTGCCAATTATCTGTAGTTGATGAACCCGTTGAAGAAACGTTTCTAGTAGGGTCAGAAAATGCACAGCTTGACCCGGAACTTGATAATAGTCAGCTTGCAGTCGCCGAACCAGAGATTAACAGCATCACTGTAACTAGCTCAGATAAGCGTTCCTTTGTAACAGCCCAATCATCGGCGCTGGGGTTTGAGTTAACCGAACAAGAAACATTGAGCATTGCTCTTAACGTTGACGACACTTTTACCGACTACAGCCAATTTATCAGTACTGTAACGGCTGCAATCAAGAACTACGTTGATCAGAAATTTGATGTCATTGAGCAATCATTTGAAACTAACGCCCAAGACTTGCGAGAACACGTCAGCAACAGAGCTTCTAGATTGAACCAAAAGGTTAATAACTTCTCAGGAGACATGAAAGCGGATATGGGAGTCATCCGCCAAAACATTAAAAGCACCCAATTCTCAATCCTCGCAAGGCTCAACGCGGCTCAATAGTGATAATTTTACGCTACGAGAGTGCTTGGTTATTCGCTGGCTGAGGATGAGCTACTTCTCAAGAATTGCTGTTAGTTTTGGTGCGCTCGGTGCTGTGATTTTACCCTTGCACAATTGGGTATATCTGCCAATGCTAGAGCATTCAAGCTATCAACAATATCTAAAACGAAAGTCAACTATTGAGCAATATGTAAGGCGAATGGAGTATCACTGCAACCAAATATTTACCCCATTAAAGGAATATCGCTGTGAAAAGTTCAATGAAGCTAAAGAATCTGGTAACTTCCAAATCACGCCACCTAGAACGCCAATTAAAAACTAAATTCAATGCCTCTACTAACTTAGTAGTTAGAGCGCTAACAGGTGATAAATCAGCCCTGAAGCTGATAGGGCAAATGGGTAATGACGGGGCGAAGATTAGTGAATTTGCCCCACAGGTGAGAGAGCAGATGTTAGCTGCTATCAAGGGGACTGAGGACTTAAATATAGTCCTAAGTGACATCTACAAACAAGCAGGTGTTAGCGGCGATCAGATTGAAAGAGCAGTGCAGTCAGCAATTTTAGCTGACACTCATCTAGCTAACATCCTAGAAGAGATGAAGCTTGATTTCACTTCATCCAAGGAGAAAGAAGCGCTGCGCCATCAACAAGCAACAGACCATCTATTGCTGAAGGCTTGGGTGGATAAACACATGATGCAAGTTGATGGCGAATACAAGATGTTGCAGACAGAATTACAGACAGACATTAGACAACAAACAATTGACCTGCAACATGATAGAGAACTGGGCAAGTATTACTTAGAAATGGGTGATAACGCTCGTGATGACTTCAAGCCGAGAAAGCAATATGCAGGGCGTTCCATAGTACAAAAAGTCAAGGATGCTCTGCTAGGTTTTTAATAACTAAATCCGTCAGTAAGTTTAGCTGTTTGCTGACGGGTTCGAGAAATAATCTGATACAGATATGACATACGACATTGAAGATCATCAAGAAGAAGTAGTAAGCGAAATCGCGCCAGATACGCAGTTACCAAAAGACTTGATAGAACATTTAGAGTCGCGTAAGCAGCACCGCAAAGATGTTATCCATACAACTGAAAAACTGACCAGATTCTTTGTCGGTTGGTCGCTAAATTCTACAGGATTCTTTATAGCTAAATATCTCTTAATAACTGGCGGTGGCGTTAATCTCTGGTTGGCAATTTCGCTCTCATTTTCTATATGCAGCGTTGGCTCTCTCGCTGGGCTAACGGGCTTGAGAGTTAATTACAACAGTGATGGATTAGAGGTGGATAATATGCAAAATGTTTTAAAAACTGCTGGGGGCTTGGTGTTTGCAGGTATCACAACTTGGTTAGCAGTCAAAGACCATCAATATTTTGAGAATTTGACTAAAGAAACAGTCACGCAGATTAGCCAAGACATCCAAACCATTGAAAAACAGAACCCGCAATCAGACCCTTGGCTAAGTATTGCAGTCGCGTTGGCTTTATTCATTGGCTCTATTGCAATTATTTTTAAGGGGCGCTCATGAAACAAGGTGTTTTCGAGTTAGCGCTGGCTGGTGTATGTGGTGTAACCGCAATCATCGGGCTAGCAACATCGCAAACACGTCAGCCCTACGATTTGACACAGATTCAGTTCTGCCCAAGATCAGCAAACGGCGTACACAGCCAAATAGCTTTGGATAAGCGTTTTTGCAACCAGCCGCGTTTTGTTCTTACTGAAGAATGGCAGCGCTACGGATTGTATGGCAGCATCATTCCCTACAAGGGCGATGCTATTCAGTGGGTGCGTGATTTGCCCACAGATAACCCTAATCAGTTGTTAGGATATGGGATTGCGGTTATTGGGCTATGGGGTGTCGTGGGTTGCTTGCTCGTGCGTTCGCAACGCCTCAAGCGCACGGATTATGAATTGGGCGAACTCGAAAAGACTGGCGACTATGCAACTTGGCAGCATAATAAGTACAAACGTGAAATTAAGCAGCATTCAACCCAGCTTTATACTGAACGCCTGAAGGATGGGCTGTCAGGACTGGACACAGAAGAACGCAAAACGCTAGGACTGACAGATGAGGAAAACGAACGCGCTAAGGCACGTATTCAGCTAGAGGATTTCATCAAGGCCCGTGCTGTTAATCATTCTATGATGGATAAAACCATTGCTGAGAACCTGAGAGACAGGGCGAAAGCTGACCAGGAACGCGGCAAAATTGAGGGTAAAACCAAGGGAGCGATCGCAAGCGGTGACAATCAGCAGTCAGTTGACCAGCAACGAGCAAATGAGCTTATAGAAGCGCTCAAAGCTCATGAAGAGGGATGGTTGTGGAAGATTATCGACAACTTAACGCCACTGTGGTTAATCGGTCGCCAGGGGTCAGGTAAAACTTACACGAGCGCAGCTATAGCTTTTGTGAGAAAGCATTGTTTAGGGATTCCCATCTACTACTTAATTGACCGTCACGCAACTGGGGATAACTCCAAAGCATGGCGATATCTTAATACTCAAAATATTGCAGAGTCAGAGACAGAGATAGGCACTGCGCTTGATGGTCTGTGTGAGCATTGGCTATTAAGAATCAAAGGGAAAAATGACTTAGAGCAACCCGCGACTATCACGCCTGAACAAGTGCTTATTGATGAATACACTAACCTGAAATCATTGATTGGTGAACCCGCAGAAAAGTTTTACAAACTGCATCTGACAGACACTAGGAAGGCAAAAGTTCATGTTACTGGTATTACCCACAATGACACGAATTCAAGCTATCCAGAAGGTACACAAGCAATGAGGGAGGCGGGTACAATCCTCATTCAAAAATTCTCAGCTAACGGTAAAACCCCACTGTCCAGAGTCAAGATTATTCGCGGCTTGCTTGATGACAATGGCGAGGAGTTGAAAGATGCAGACCGTACACTGCCAAGCTGGTTTAACCCAGAGTCCATCTACAACCATTTCAACGGCAAGCCGATTTATTTTGATGCTTAAGGGCAACTTAAAAGTGGCTGGTAAAAGATTTACTGTTGAGCAAATCAAGGGCTGGATGTATGAAATTGTGGGGCAGGATTGGCGGACTGGATAGCTGAGGGTGTTATCAAGCTCAATCAAATTTGACTGCGAATGGTGGCTGGTGTCTGCCCCCAAACCCCCCTTTTTCGCGGACACCGGACACCAGACACCACAGATACTAAGCTGTGAAATCCTTATACGGCATAGATATTAACAGACACCAATAAAAAATAGTAATTAAATCAGGTTAAAAAATATTTAAACAATTAAAGCAAAAAACACTAGATGATTATAAAATACCATTTTTATAACACAAGCTCCTTCTAGCCCTTCCTCAAATATTTGATAAAAGAAAATGTCATGATGCGGCCCTTTTTTATTAATATTAGGATTTTCAAAGGCTTGAAACAAAGTTTGATGTATTTCATTTCTCTGAAAATCTATAAATAAATTTTGATTGAAAAAGGTGGGGGTTGTTACTGTAAAGTTCCCTAACAACTTGTTTTTATACTTGGAATCATAATAATAAACTGCGCGAAAAATGGATTTAATAACATTGTCAATTCTTTCTTTTTCAGTAGTAATAGCCCATGTCTGTTCAGGAATAATTAAGCTATTTCTTTCGGTCAGTATTGTTATTTTCCTAGATTTAGAAAATATTCTTTTTGCTAATGAATCATTACGCTTAAATGCTTCAATCCACTTTTTCATCATTGGATCTGCAATTTTTGCTTCCGGAATACTTAAGGTGAATAATGCTAATAAATATTCATCGTCACCTGACTTTTCATTATTATGTTTTTTACAAGAAGGGACAGTTATCAAATTTTTTCTGTAATCTGGGCTTCCTTTAGGTAAGTACTTTTGTTTAGGGTAAATACTTTTGGGTGGAGCGTGTTCGTTAGTGTTTCCTATCCCTTCACAACAATAGCAAGTATAAGGAGCTTTCATAGGTTACTTTTTTACTAATTGAACACATCTGCACGCGCTCTGTTTATTCTCTGATAACATTTTGGCTATGAATATGGTCTACGTAGAACTTCAGTTGTTCTAAATCATGATGTACATATAAATAATAATTACTCAGTACTGGAAGTAAAGCACCATAATTACCTTCTTGTTCATAAATAAATGTCTCATAGGTTAGTTGTTTGATTGTTTCGAGATGTTGCCAGGATGAGTCAAGGTTGGGAGAACTTAATGGACGATCAAGAACAGGAGTTTTTACTTGTGCTTGGAAAGTATAAGTAAACCATCCTTGGACGTTATGAATTGTGATTGCTTGTCTAGAATCAGCAGAGTCAACTAGCTCATAATTTGTTCTACCTTTCGGATACCATAGCGATACGTACATTCCATCTTGCACAAGAGCATCAATAAGAGGCTTAAAGTCTAGATCGCCTGTTAGTAAGGTTGCTTCATGCATATTTCGCCGAAAGGAGTGCGTTAGCATATCTACAGCAATCATGATGTCAACCTGCTTTTGTTCCTGTCCTCTACGCTTATCTCGGTAGCGAGCAGTTCCTTCATACACATGAAATCTATCAACTGATCTTAAATGATTGAATAGCTCTAATTTAGGTTGAACTCGCTTCTGATAAATTGTTTCATCCTCCCCTTGTTTTTTGGCAGGCAAACAATCGTAGTAGAAAACTTTATTAAAACCCTCTGCTAATCGAGAGTAGTCGATCTCAAGTTTTGTTCCTCCAAAAAGTCCATTTGACAGTGCTTCTAGAAGTGAATCTAAGCAGCCACCGTCAATAAATAAATATCGAATTTTTTCAGAACCACGGGACGAGAAGCTTCCAGACATGAGACATCAAATATATTTAAATTGCTTACTGATATTCTAGTTGTATTACTTGAAATAGCTAGTTTTTGCCCCTTGTTTCTGGTCGTTCTCCAACACCGGGAAGTACCGCCGAGCCTGAAGGGGTTTCTTCCACCCAGTCAACTCAAACAGATATTCATCAGGGTCAAGGTTAAGCATCGTTGCCCATTGATTGATTTGACTGCCGTTGATATTTATCCGCTCACACAGGTCAGTCTTGGTTGGGGAGAAAGTAGCGAAGCTGCTATGAGCCGCCACGCAACGCCTGGAAACGCTACCCAGAGAGAGTTTCATCAAAATTTTTCAACTTTTACCCGAAAATGAGATTTTGACCAATTGGATGCACACTAAAAGCTGTACCATTTAAACCTCACTGATTTTTGCAGCCTGAAACCCGTATGGCTACGTTACTAAATGCAGTACCAAATAGCCTAAAGGTCAATTGGTACTGCAAAAACAAGCTAATTCTTATAATTTCGGGTTAAAGAGCTATTTTATTTCTGTAACTCTTAATTCACAAGGCTTTCAGATATTGCGTGGCGGCTCATGACAGGCTTGCTACTTTTACCCCTGGTTAGCCCGTAAGTTACTCTCGTCTAAACCCAGACAACTAGCGGGTGTTATCTCAATCGTGGTTGGTGGTAGCAATTGCTGGCGCACCGGGGCAGCAATTGCTTTTAATCGGCAGTCATTATTGAGATACAGCCTAACTTTAAGGTAAAAGGTCAACGTTTCGTTCGGAGGAATTGAAGCGACTGTTTAATGAGTTGGTAGAGGCGAGTCTGTCCGTCTGGCTTGATGTTGCACTGGTGAATTGGTTGACTCTTGTTTTGCTCTTCACTTTTCCTTTTCGAGCAAGTGACTAGCAGCGATCGCTTCCCTGAGCATTGTTTCCCTAGTAATAGGTTCCTCAACCTGATCTCCTAGAAGTGCCTGTGCAGCGCGTTCCTTTCTGGTTAAGCGTTCATACTCTTCTATTTCAATAGTGTTGTCACATAGGAGAATCAGGTACTCTACATCTCGTGTTTGCCCTCTTCTGTGAATACGGTCTAAGCTCTGCAAATAGTGAGCTGCTTGGTTAGACATGGATTCGTATATTGCCAAACGTGCCCTGTGGAGGGTAAGTCCTGCACCTGCTGCGGCTGGATTAGCAACAAACAACATCGTCTCGTCGTCTTCCTGGAACTTACGCACTGCTTCCCGACGTTCGGCTACATCACTGACAGTGCCATCGTACCTCACTGGGTAAAAGTGGCTGTATCGGGTAAATATAGCACTGAGGGATGCCGTGTAGAAAGACCATAAAATAACTTTCTCAGCTTTGCGGATAATGAATTCCTCAAGAATGCTATCAAGTGCGTGTAGCTTTGCAGGTATTTCTGTATACCCCTGAACAACAGAGGCAGGATTTGAACATATTTGTATGAGAGCGCTGCGCCTTGCCAGGAAAGAAGTCAGTTGTCGCTGGAATGTCTCATCGTCAGTAGAACGCAGATCAAGAATCAGGTTTCTCAAAGCAGCAGCATACACCCTCTTTTGTTCAGGTTGTAAAGGGACAAAAACACGATTAAAACTTTTAACAGGAAGGTCTGGAAGTACATCGGTCTTAAGGTGACGAATGAAAAGCCCCCGCTTTTCGATAGATTGCTGGACAATCGGCAGACCTTCTGCACGGTCATCTGGGATGTTCACACCATCAAATGTTATGCCGAAATCAACAATGTTAAACTGCTGGATGAGGTCTTGAGGTGCGTTAGGGGCTGGAGTGCCGCAAAGAACAAATGCACGACTACACCATTCACGGAGTCGTCGTAGGGCTTGAGTTCTTTTAGTGTCTAAATTCTTGATGTAGAAGGACTCATCTACAACCAACATGGCACGCCCTTGATAGGAACGGAGTAAAGCCCGTAGTTCTTCTTCCATCGAGGCTGCTGTCTCAAAGTTAGTAACCAGTACATCAGCCCCTGATCCTATAGCTATGCGCTTTTGCTTACGAGTGCCACTTATCAGCTCAATTTTGTATAAGTCGCCCTTAAACCGCAAAAAGTCGCGTGGCCACTCAGGTACCATGCTTTTTGGGGCTACAATTAGCGCAAAGTCTACCTCGTCTCTCTCTACAAGTACATCAAAGGCGAAGATTAGAGTAACAGTCTTACCAGCCCCTTGCTCATCGAAGACGCACAACCCGTACCCTTCTGGAATTGTCATGGCAGCAACGTTAACCCACTGATGATCATCTAGAACATCCAGCCCTTCAATCTCGGTGAGGTAGTTGTTTGCTACATCTCGACCACCAACGCGGATTCTGCTAACCTGTTCGTACAATTGTTGATGAACTTGCCTGACGCGAATTCTGTTTTCCACGAAGAGTTTTGCTTCAGCACTCCATCGAAAGTCAGTTACCACTTCACTATTGAGGAGTGCATTAACATCCTGAGCCGCTATCGACACCCCCTCAGCGGAACGGTGTATTCTGACTCCAGGAAGAGCATCTTTAAGTACACCGCTTAGTGTATGGTAGTCTGTGGACTGTCTGGGAGTAATCACTAAGCGATCCAACAGGCTCGATACCCGGACATCGGCAGTGATCTTGAAAACCATTCCTTCCCTCATACCTCAACGCCCTTTTCCAGTAGGATTTCTTTGACCATCGGTTCCACCAACTTCAAGGCTTGTAATAAACCCTCAAGGTTTTCCGGTTTGATCTGATCGCGAAATGCTCTAGGGGGTACTTCTTCAAGCCATTTGACAAAGGACTCAATTCTTGAATCAGCACCCAGTGCCCGCCTTTCTGCACGCTGAAGATTGGCAGTAGTGATTGCATCTTGAATATGATCCTGAGCAATATCTAGGTCACTTTCATTTCGCGCTCGCGCCAACAATTCACGAGATTCTGGGTTATTGAGCGTCTGCTTTAGAGCGCGAACCTGTAGCACGTTCGTAAATTTGTCATCTAATAACAAGTCGAAGACAGTGTGCTTTAATCCATCGTCTTGGTTAAGGGTAAACGCAATCCCACCATACTTTGTCTCCCCGCTAGTTAGTTCATTAAAATACTGGAAGTACCTATCGGCTCGGTGCTTAACTTCGTAAGGGTCTCGCTTTTTCTGGTTAATGTGATACTCTTCAAAGTCAACGACCCAATCTACCATTTTCAAATATCTGTTGACTGTGCCAGTGTCAGGGCCAAGAGCAAACTTCATGGATAACTCACGCTTCATCTCAGCCTGCCGTTGGCGACCTGGCAACCTCGGCTCTAGTGTTAGCATAGATTGCCATTCTTCATACACTTTCCTCGCCTTAATGTAATCCGGCCAGTCCAGCTTGCAGTCAGATTCAAAGTTAAGGGAAACGACTACTGCATTCCGGTCATCATCTGTGGCGTGTTCGGTAAGCTGCCAGACTAGAATGTACTCTGCCCGTCGCTTCTGTTCCGAGTCGAACTCATCACTGTTCCGAATGTAATAACAAGCTGCAACGCGACGGTTTCCATCCAAAAGAGTACCGTCTACGTCTAAAATTGGTGGCTTGCGAACCCCATTGACAGCTATACTCCTTGCTAGTTCAATAATCTCGAATTGATCGTTCTTTTTGTCGTCAGCAATACCAGGCAGTTCCATCTTACTGAACATGATGTCTAAAAGTTCCTCTGGATTCGGATCACGACCATTCTTTTGACGGAACTGCCCTAAGTGAATATCTAGTCGGTCGTTCTCGTTCCATAACTGGATGTCTGTACTTTTGACAAAACCTGAACACATGGGTATAAACCTACCCTGAAAGCAAGGTGTTGGCAGAACTGGCCCCGGTTTAGTCCCGTTGTAGGCCATAGGTTCAACCTTTTTAGTTTGAGTGGTTTCTTGAATAGGATCTTGCATTACTCGCTCACGAATTTGGATAACCTGTTGAACTATCTGATTGATGTCACCTTCTAAGGACTTGCTGGTGGCTTGGTCTCCTCTTTTGCTGGCGCTATGCTTTAAGACAGCAATTATCTTTGTTAGAAGCTGAAAGGACTCATCTGGGGTTAGAGGGTTTTCCTTACCTTGTTGCAAAATCTCTTTTACTTCTTCGGCTACGTCTGTCGAAATGCGGTGAGCTTCTTCAATCACCACCTCTATCGACTTTCGGATGTCTTCGGTAATATCTGTTCTCAGTACCATTTTCTATAATCTCTCTTAAGGGGCTAAACCAACTCTTGCTCGTCTTTGTTCTGTTCTTCGTAATCACGTCTTAGATTGGTAACATCGCTCACCTGGGCTGCTAATCCTTCCTCACGGACAATCCTTTCCAATCGGTCAAATCCTCTTTTTTTTGACTGCCGGACTACATCTGGACTCAACCCTAGTGCTTCAGCTATTTCAATGTTGGCTATATCCACATAATCAGCCTCTAGTGCATCGAGTATATAAGCCATAACCTTCGGGACGTTGTGCTGTCCCAGCCTTGGTAGGAGAGACCGAACTATGGCAATAATTCGCGGTTTCTTGTTCTCCCAGTCCTGTTTACTAGTAAAACTGTCAAGCTCGTCTTCAGGTTCACTTGATTTGTCTGCGATGTGTTCCAGTTCAGCCGGTGTCAGGTATTTCTCGTTTTGCCTTGCGCGGTAATAATCGCAAGCTTTGTGGTCAGAGGTCTTCCACAAGTAGGCAACTAGGTTTGAAATCTTTTTGCCATCGCGGATTGCCCCATAGAGGATGTCAACGGCTTCAGCCAAGATGTCCCCTACTTCCTCGCGTGAGAGAGATTGCCACTTCGAGGCGATTTGCCTAGTAAGACCGTCGAGTATACCGCTACAGTATAAATACTCAAGCATTTTCCTTGGCTCGCCTGAAGCAGCAGCTTCCTTCGCTCTTGCAAGCAAATCTTGCTGATGCTCTTTGGTAACGTTTTCCAATTGTTCATCTGAATCCGGCTCCCGGCTGTCTAGCATTATGGGCTTCCTACTTATTAGTCATGGCTGTGACACCTTCCGTGGTGAAGGGAGCCAAAGAGAGACGCTCCCCTATAATTGGATGTCTGACCCGTGACAGCTCTGTTGGCGGTACTAAAGGCAAGAAAACAGATGCGATGGTGAAAGAGCGATCGCGTTATGAGCAAAACAAGACTCATCCAGTCCCATGCAGCTGGATAATGGTGTTGGTATTGGAAAAGGAAATTTAAATAACTGATTATTTCATACTATCCTTCTGCTTTATGAGTATCTTCAGCAGTTTTTTTACATATTAGTAATAGTCAGTTCTTTAATCAAAAAGTTTTCTAATTTCATCATTACTTAGCCTTCCCCCAAACTCTTCTATTACTTCATGTAGAGCTTCTTGAGGAGTTTTATTACCAATAAAACCTTCTGTTACTTCATCTAGAGTTTCTTGAGGAATTACACGCTCATCTGACTCATTTTCTGGAGGTGTAGTTGATACATTTTGATTTGACATATTGCTACTTTATATAAATAAGTTTAAGAGTTTTTACTATGTGAAAGAATACCATTTTTGTTAGTTATATTTTAGAATTATTATCTTCCTATAGTTAATAGTGTATATACGTAAATAATTGAAGTAAAGATGCCAACTTACGATAAAGTTAATAGTTAATAACCAGCCTCTTTTTCAGATATTTTAGTGAAACGCGACTCCATTTATTACCAAATTTTTAAGCGCTTTCCTGGGTTACTTTTTGAACTCGTTGATTACCGGACTGAACAGGCGCATAACTATCGATTTGAGTCGGTTGAGGTGAAAGAAACCGCCTTTCGCATTGATGGGGTCTTTTTACCTCCAGAAGGTGCAACACCGAGAACTATCTTTTTTGCAGAAGTTCAATTCCAGAGCGATGAAGGTTTGTATCATCGGTTTTTTACCGAATCAATGATGTATTTGAACCGGAATCGGTCTGAATACGATGACTGGTACTGTGTGGTAATTTTCCCAAATCGCAGTTTGGAACCAAGCAATACAAGAATTCATCGAATGTTTTTAAACAGCGACCAAGTGCAGCGAATTTATCTGGATGAGTTAGGCACTTCTAATCAGCAGCCAATAGTCATCAATTTAATGCAGTTGACAATCGCCTCAGAGAAAGCGATGGCGGAGCAAGCTCGTCTGTTAATTGAGCGGGTACAATTAGAAGAAACAGGAACACTGGCGAAAAACGAAATAATAGATATTATTACCACTATCGCCGTTTACAAGTTTACTCAGTTAAGCCGTGAAGAGGTGGAAGCCATGTTGGGACTGAACATTGAAGAAACACGAATCTACCAAGACTTGGAACGTCAAACTAAATTAAAAGCAGCAGCACGCCTTTTAAGTATGGGCTACAGCATCTCCGAAGTGGCAAAGGCAGTTGATTTATCGGTCGAGGAAGTCACAACAGAGGTAGTAAATTCTCAAACCCACACAGTCCAAGATGATCGCACTGAGTAAAGTCTCTGTTTGTGGTGATCCGATGGAAGAATTGCGGTTTATCAAATATTGCTATGCATAAAATTGACACTGACAACAAGACAGTGTTAGATTTGTTCTGTTAACCCATATTTGTCTTATCAAGTTACAACTTTAGTTGTGCTTGTGACTGGCAAACAAATAGTTCGTTGAGTTGTTTATCGAGGCTTAGTGCGACGATGACTTAGTTTATTTCTCCCATTCGTTCAGAAGGTCAAAATCCATAGGATTCGTGTGTCTGAATTCGTTCAGAACGTAAGAATCCAGGGGATTTGTGTGTCTGAATGTAAACAAGGGAGAAAACATGGTAAATCGCAGCCAACTCAAAAACCGGGTTCAAAACGCAAGCTTTAAGAAAACTGAAGAGTATGCTAATACACTATGCGCCTTCCACGCTACGGAAAAAACAACGGAATGGTGCGTAGAGTATACTGACAAATTTGGCGCTTGGTGGGATACTTTGAGCGAGGAGGAACAAATCGACGTAAAAGCTGTAGTCGGTTTACTTGAAAAGATGGGGCCGACACTTCCCCACCCCCATAGCTCTAAAATCAATGGTTCCAAGCTTTCTCGCCTGCGCGAATTGCGTATTCAGCACGCAGGTCGTCCTTTTCGCGTACTTTATGCTTTTGACCCCAACCGTATTGCTATTCTCCTTGTTGGTGGAGATAAGACTGGAGATAATCGATGGTACGAGAAGAATATTCCCGTAGCAGAGGCAGAGTATGCATCTCATCTGCTCACTTTGAAATAGGGGAATGAACTGTAATGGCTAAATCTTTTAAGATACTTCAAGCGAAAATGTCACCAGAAGCTCGCAAACGAGCCGAGCAGAAAACGCAGGAACTTCTACAAGAAATAGAAAAACTCGCTTCAGAAACAGCGTCCGCTTCCGAGGACAATCAGGCATCTTCGGGTAGACCACCACCGTCAACACCAGGGGATGCATAATTATATCTTGAGATTCAGGTATAGACTGCCATGTAGACGTTGGTGCAGACTGCCGTTTCTGGTTGACCACCAATTTAAAAATCAGCCTGACCCCCAAGAGCAATGGCGCTGCTTCGCCCGCCAAGAGCGCGATCGCATCAGTCATGAGTCATGCAAGTAGAGGCAAGTACAGACAATATTGATAGCAATATTGATATCACCTTAAGTCCTGTAACTGTAACGGGAGTCAAAGCGGATCATACCTGTAAAGAGTTACAGCGCTACAATCATAAGCAAGTTTAATCAGCCAACGAAAGAACAAGGGTTGTAGCGGTCGTGCTTGAGGGCTGATTGATAAGTCTGGGTTAAGCGCGTGTCATCGCTCACGGAATATGTAGGTTTTTGGTCGCTTAGATTGTGTTTCTATTATTAGACAATGTAAGCTAGACCCTATGAAAATAAACCGCTTCGGCAGGGCAGAAATCCTCAGCCCCGACCAAATTAATCTCCTATTTAACGAGGGCTTTGTCAACCCACGCGATCGCGCTTTGTTTGGTGTGTGCCTTTATGCTGCCTGCCGGATCAACGAAGCTTGCACTTTGGCGGTGAAAGATGTGTTTGGCAGCAACGGGGTCAGAGGCGTGTTAGTACTACGTAGCGTCAACACCAAAGGCAAGCGGGACACCAGGGAAATCCAAGTGCATCCGAAGCTCAAGCAGTATTTAGAAGAGTACAACCCTAACCGTCGCAAAGAGTTTTTGTTTCCGGGTCGGCATGGGTTGGGACATATTCACAAGGTCAGCGCTGACAAAATCCTCAGAGATACCTGTGTGCGGCTCTTTATTGAGGGCGTTAGTACCCACAGCTTCAGGAGGACTGCGTTAACCAGGATGAGCGATGCCGGGATACCGTTGCGCCACATTCAGGAGATATCGGGACATCGGACTTTGGCGGCTTTGGAGCGATATCTGGGTGTCACCGAAAAGCAGAAGCAAAACGCGATCTCAGCTTTGGATTTTTGAATATTTCTATACCAGATTCTACACGGGAGAAATTAACACGGGTTGAGTGCAATTCCAAAGCCATGAGAATGCAGCAAGGTGGACAGCCGAGATAACGGTATCTGTATCTCGGCTGTTCCCAACTAAATGATTTAGAGTCCATTTAAGTATCCAAAAAGCCCTTGGCTCCTGCTATAACAATGCTTACGGCTGGATGATCAACTAACTTCTCTAAAGCAGTCGAACCAGCTTCTTTCAAAGCATTTACGACTCGCTTTTTTAGAGTAGGATTACTATCAATAGCTTCGATCGCTTTCGCTCCAACCATTGCTGTATTGTTGGGATAATCTTGGGATAATTGATCCAAAAGTTCTTTAATATCCTTTGCTGCCTGCGCCAAATTTTGAGAGTTGTTTATCTGAGTGCCGATTTTATCTCTCATTACTTTGTCACCAGCAACATTATCTCCAAATCCATATTGATTGATATTTGACATAGAACAATTGCCCTCCTGATTTTTTTGCTCTTGAACTTGAGTAAATTGAAAATTGTAATTGTGAGTATGTTGATTTCTCTGATCAGTTGTGTCTTCTCTTCGTCGCTGACGGTCTGGTTCTGATTCAATACCATCCAGTAAACCTTTAACGTTAACACGTTCTTTTAGTCCTAGAGGAATAATGAAGGGTTCCTCCATCTCCTCATAATCTAAAAGGTTTTGATAATCCAGCAAGATATTTGGATGATTGCGGAGAGGAACTTTTTGTTCAACGTTGAGTCCAGGGATGGTTTTATGAATTGCTTCAAAATGGTCACGTATGATAGCAAGAAAACGGCGGCCATCTCCTTTTACACTTTTAGTATTTTGAATGTGAATGACAATCTTCCTATCTTCCCGATCTGCTTTGATAAGTGCAATGCTATTTTCACATGCTAATATAACACCACTACGCCAGTAAGTTCCTTGATGAATGTTCTTATTCATCCGCACAATAAATCGAGAAATTATACTGCTAGGCAAGATGGAATAGTGATACTCAAAGGCAAGACTATTTTGCCAGTCACCAGTGTAAGGTTCTTCCTTTGGTAAAAGGTCAGGAATTAGAAACTTTTCATTATAATATCCATCCATGTCAAAACAGAGTTCAAACTTCTTCATGAGATCGATTATAAAAATATGTTTTTTGGATGGATAACGTTTAGAGTTAAGAATACGTTGAAGTTGATTCCGGTCTAAAATGCCTTTAAATTCAGTCATTAATAAATTGTCATTGAGGATGCGGTAAACACTACTCGTAACCCATTTTGGATTCAAAATATTTGTATCTTCTAGGCGTATATCATCACGGTAGTTAAGAACAATGCCAAGATCATGAAGTAGTTGAATTAAGTCGCTTTGAATCTTTTCTTCTGTTATTCCTTCCGTTTGACAAATTTCATCGTAGGTTTCATAAGAGATAAAGTCTTCTTCCTGTGATTTTAATTGTAATTTATCTTTAACGTTAAACCATGAAAGCGGTAGTGGATCTCGAATATGTTTAAGAGGATTTTCTTCTGTATTGTTTGATTCAGTTAGAGCTTGAGCAATTAAATCATGAATCTTCTGTTTTAATTCTGCAATCCCTTGACCATTTAGGCAAGAAGTTTCAATAAATGCTTTAATATTTGAATATTTTATTTGCAATCCACGCCGATCAATATCTAGAGGATGTTCATCTCGCTTATTTCCAACAACAATTATAGGGGAATATTCTCCCAGACTTTGGATGAGCTTTAGCCAATATTCAATACGATTTTCTTCTTCACCCATCTGTGAATCCAATACAAGCAAATATAGGCTTCGTTTAGTAAGAAAAAACTGATGGGTAGCGTGCATAATTTCCTGTCCACCAAAGTCCCATACATTTAGTTGAATATTTGTATTATCAATTGGTAAATTCCATTTTTGTATATTTATTCCTTCAGTTTTATTTTCATCAGGAGCGAATGATTGTCCAATTATCTGTTTCATAAGGGAAGTCTTACCTACCCTTCCCTGCCCAACTATTAATAACTTAGCTTCGTTAAGTGATTTCTTCTCGCCTTTCTGAAGTTGTAAGTAATAACTAACAGTATCTCTTATGCCTTTCGCTGAAATTTCTGGTGGAATTAAATTAAAGTTTTTCGCTTCTATCTCTGCGCGGCTAACAGTCAAACTACGTTCGCTATTCTCGCGTCCTGGCAGTAGTTTGAGAAAATCCTCAAAGTGCTTGCGTGTTAGGGGTTGGCGTTTGGTGACTTTGATATCAGATAAATCGTAGTACCAGATTTTTTCAGTTACTTTACCGCGAGTAAAGAACAGAATATTAGCTTTTACTCCGGCACCCGTAGCAAAAAATGTACCAGGGGGTAAACTGAGGATACACCACAGATCACAGTCATCTAAAAGTTTGCGTTTGGTTTGTACAAATGCAGTTTCGTTAGTGCGAAACAGCACCCCGTTATCCAGCACAATCGCGCATTTACCCCCTGGCTTTAAATTATCAATTACGTGCTGAAGAAACAACACTTGGGAGGCACTGGTTTTGTAAGTAAATTGTGCCTGGACTTCCTTATGTTCCTTGCCACCAAAGGGCGGATTGGTGAGGATGATATCAAACAAAGATGGTGCGCCCGCGAATAAATCAGCATAAATTCCTTCTTTTGTCAGGGTGTTACCATGCCATAAATTTGGCTGGTCAATGCCGTGAAGCATCAGGTTGACCAGTGCAATGGGAAAGATGAGATTTTCTTTTTCTCGCCCATAGAATGTGCAGTATTTTAATGTTTCCAGTTGGTCGCCTGTAATTTCATCTCCCAAAGCTGACCTCATATACTCGTAACTTTGGGCTAAAAATCCACCAGTTCCGCAAGACGGGTCATAAATTGTTTGTTCTATTTGCGGATTTATCGCCTCTACCATTACTCGAATAACTTCACGGGGAGTAAAAAACTGTCCGCCATCATTACCCTTTTCTCCCATTTTTAGCAGCAGTTCCTCATATATTTGGGAGATATGGAATATGTGAATATCATCTATTCCTTGCAAACTAATTTCGTGAACTTTATCTAAGACATCCAGTAGGTGAAATTCAGTATCTAAGTGTACCTGGTGAGTAGATGATAAGACTTCACTAATAATTTTTTGTCTGGGTGTGGCTGCGGGTTGGTTTTTTAAATTCCGCAAATAGGGAATTAAATCACCATTGACAAATTTCATAAATCTGCCAGATTCGTAAAACCGAAGTTCTAACCGTTTAGTTCCCTGCGGTGCTGCCCAATCACGCCAACGGTAAGGAGGTTCTAGCGACCAAATATAATTGTCCTCTACAGCTTTCGCTTCCTGTTCTTCCAATTCGTCTAAAATCCGCAGAAATAAAATCCAAGTGATTTCTGGAACATAGCGCAATGCCCCAGCGCAATTGGAACGGCGCAAAATATCGCAGATGCTGTTGATAAGGAGATTTGTCTTCAAAGCTGTCCGTTTTCGACTTTTTGTAATGGTTTAATGAGCGTTAAGCCTGGTCGTATTTTTATGCTTAATGCCCCTAATTTAGCATTCCCTATTTGCGGTGCAATAGTAATCACTAATAGCTATCTCGCCAGGTTCCTATTAGGGGTTGAGTCGAGATGCGCGACGTGAAAGTTATGCGTAGAGGTGTAGTCTATTAAAGCTTGACGGCAACAAGTAATCATGGTCAAGATATAGGGAAATATTTTTTACCAGGGGGGTCAGTATTTTGTTAGGTGAGGAATATACCGAAGATGGGAAAAATGAGGCAGAAACTATTGCCAAGCTAATAAACCCAGGTCTCTACAGCAAAGGCTGGACAGAGGATTTTATCAAGCGTGAAGTAACTGCTGGAGAGATTAAGATTATTGAGGGTGTACCTCGTCAGAAAAAAAATGGACGAGCCGATATTGTTTTGCGCCTTCAACCTGTTCCTAATAAGCAACTTGTCAATGCTTGTGTTGTTGAAGCGAAAGCTGAGAGGTTCTCCCCAACTTTGGGATTTAATCAAGCTAGAAAATATGCAAAGCGGCTTCACGTACCTTTTGCGTATTCTACTAATGGACATAGATATATTGAGTATGACCGCATCAATGATAGTATTTCTGAACTAAAACCGCTTTCTGAGTTTCCCAATCCAGATAATATTCGTACTTGTTATGAACAATGGGTAGGTTTCAAGCTAGATGAACCAGTAGCCCAAGCTCTATTAACTCCTTATACTGGTGGTGACTCAGCAGTACGCTATTATCAAGATGCTGCAATTCGTGCTGTTTTAGAAAAAATTGCGCGATCTGAGAAAGAAAATCAGCCGAAACGTGCTTTGCTGTCTCTGGCTACGGGAGCGGGTAAAACTCGGATTGCAGTACATTTGTTAAAACGAATTGCAGATACAGGACAAAGGGTAAAGGCGCTTTTTGTATGTGATCGAGATGAACTCCGTGCCCAAGCATCAACAGCTTTTAAGAATATTTTTGGTGCGAATGCTGCGGTTGTAGATTCCAGAAATACACAAAAAAATGCTCAAATTCTCATTGCTACTTACCAAACTTTAGGGGTAGCCAAAGATGATGATAACGCGAGTTTCTTAATCAATAACTATCCAGAAAATTACTTCAGTCATATTGTTATTGACGAGTGTCACCGTTCCGCTTGGGGTAAGTGGTCAAATGTTCTGACTCGTAACCCTAATGCTGTGCAAATTGGGTTGACTGCGACACCTAGACAAATTGAAGTGACTCAAGAAACAGAAGAAGTTTTAGCAGATAAGCAGATAACGGCGAATAATATTGAGTATTTTGGCGAGCCTGTCTATGAATACGATATGCTCCAAGGTGTAGAAGATGGCTACTTGGCGGCTTGCGAAATTCGAGAAGGTAGAGTCAAGATTGATTTTAATAAATTGGCAGTCGAAGATATTATGGCTAGAAATCCTGTAGATTATGACACAGGATTGCCAGTAACAGAAGAACAAATTCGCAAGATTTTTAAAAAAGGGCGTATTCACACCCGATTGATGTTGCCTAATTTTGAGAAGCGTCGTTGTATAGACTTATTTAGGTATTTGCTGGAAACAGGTGGAGCGGAGCAAAAAACAATTATTTTTTGTAATAGCGATCGCCATGCTGATTTAATCGAGGAAACGATGGAAAAGATTTATACCAAGTGGTGTCAAAAGAATAATCAGCAACGGGTTGAAAGCTATGCGTTTAAATGTACCGATAAGGGTGGAGGGCAGGAATTAATACCTGATTTTCGAGGGAGTTCGCGCACTCACTTTATTGCGACGACGGTTGATTTATTAACTACTGGTGTTGATGTACCAGTGGTACGTAATATTGTTTTCTTCAATCAGATTAATTCCCCAATAAGTTTTTACCAAATGGTGGGACGGGGAACGCGGTTAAGTGAAAATAAATTGATGTTTCGCGTTTACGATTACACCGACGCTACCAGATTATTTGGGGAAGAATTTCTCACTAAATTAAGGACTCCCGCTCAAAATAGCAGTAGAGGTACGGGAGTTTCTGCGCTAGTTGTGGAAATTAACGATACTGATGATTGGGTGGAAGAAACCGACGGGAGACGCTTTATGCGTTCTCAGCTTGATGGTGAAGATACGAGAGTTTCTGTTGAGGAATATAAAGAACAAATTGCAGCGAATTTGGTAAAAATTATTCCCACTCTAGAAGAGTTTCGCGTTAGCTGGGTTAACCCGACAAAGCGTCAGGAATTGTTGAAGCAGTTGGTGAATACAGGGGTATCACCGAAAGAATTTGCTACTGTGGAACAATTGGGCGACTATGACTTGTATGATGTTTTAGCGGACATAGCTTATGGCTTGGCTCCTAAAACCAAAATTGTTCGCGCTGAGGCTTTTAGGTACAAGCACGCTGACTGGCTGAACAAAATGCCCGAAGCTACAGCGAAAACTGTTGAGGCTTTGGTAAATCAGTTCGTCAGTGGAGGAACGGAAGCTTTAGAAAATCCGGATATTTTTAAAATGTCATCACAGGTGAAGCGCAAGTCGCTTGAGATTTTAGGTAAGCCGAGAGATGTGTTGCGGGAGATTAAGGAGAGGATTTTTGCAGCATCATAGAGATTATTGGGGATAAAAACATGAACCAAGCTATCAGACAAAAGGCGGTTGTAAAACCAGGTGGAGTCATCAATATTCAGTCATCAGAATTACCTGTTGGTACTGAGGTTGATGTAATTATAATTGTGGAAACGGCAACAAAAAAGAAACAATCATTACGTAGTATTATTGGTACTGGCAAAGGCTGTTTTGCTACACAGCAGGAAGCTGATGATTTTATTAGTAGGGAGCGGGATACTTGGTCGTTGTAAATGCTATTAGGAGGGAAAGAGTTTATTTAGATACTAATATTTTTATCTATGCGATAGAAGGTTATCCTGATTTTGTTAATGAGTTAAATCAGCTTTTTGATAGTATTGATGCTGGCAATTTGAGAGCTTTTACTAGCGAACTGACTTTAGCAGAGGTGTTGGTTAGACCTTTGATGGATGGAAATCTAGAAATACAGTCTGTTTATCAACAAGCTTTGCAAAATTCAGAAGTGCTGGAAGTTGTTGCGGTAAGTCGAGATGTGTTGATTGAGGCTGCAAGATTGCGGGCTGTGGCGAACCTGAGATTACCAGATGCAATTCATGGCGCTACTGCAATTTTAAGTGGCTGTGAAACCTTTTTAACTAATGATAGGCGGTTGACTGCTTTACCTGGAATTGAAGTGGTTGTGCTGTCTGAGGTGATGGGTAATTAAGAAGGTTTTACGAGATGAAAAAGAGGGTTTTTGTAGGGTGACGAATAAGGAAGAATTTAGTTTTGAGGATGGTAAAAGGAAGTTACCTAGTGGTTGGCGATGGGTAAAGTTGGGTCATGTGTGTGATTTTATTGGTGGAATGCAACCTCCCAAACACACTTTCAAATATGAACCACTGCCGGGTTATGTACGATTAGTTCAAATACAAGACTTTCGTCGATCTGATGTAGCTGTATATATACCTATAGAAGAAGCAAAACGAAATTTTGATGAAAGCGATGTAATGATAGGTCGTTACGGGCCCCCGTTATTTCAAATTTTGCGTGGTCTGTCAGGTGCTTACAATGTTGCATTAATCAAGACTGTACCTAAAGATGGTTTATTAAAAGACTATTTATACTATTTACTTCAAGAACCTACTATACAAAACGTTGTCATTGCTCAATCACAACGCTCTGCTGGTCAAACTGGCTTACAAAAAGAATTTGTAGAAAATCTTATTGTTCCTCTCCCGCCACTGGATGAACAGAAACGTATTGCGGCGATTTTGAACGAAAAAATGGAAGGGGTAGAGGAAGCACGGAGAAATGCGATCGCGCAATTAGAAGCCGCCAAAGACCTCCCCGCAGCCTATCTCCGCGCTGTGTTCAATAACCCAGAAGCACAGAAGTGGCAAATAAAGAAGCTACGAGAAATTTGTTATGGGGATGGACAGTATGGAACATCAGAAGCGTCGAATGATACAGATGATGGCTTACCAATGTTAAGAATGGGAAATATCTACGAAGGCCGAATACTTTGGGAGAACTTGAAGTATATTCAATTACCAGAAAAACAAGAGAGAAAATATCGCCTCATAAAAGGAGATATTATCTTTAATCGCACTAATAGTGCCGAACTTGTAGGTAAAACTGCTGTATTTGAGGATTCTCGTGATGCAGTATTTGCTTCTTACTTAATTCGGTTTCGAGTTCTGGAAGAATTAGCTATTCCAAATTACATCGCAGCATATATTAATTCAGAAAGTGGACGAAAATTTATAGAAGCAAATATGGCTCGCGCAATAGGACAAGTGAACATTAGCGCATCTACTATGCATAAGATGCCTATTCCTCTGCCTCCACTCTCCGATCAAAAGCACATAGCCGCAACCCTAACAGGAAAAATAGCAGAAGCTGAACAACTCTGCAAAACTTTAAAAGAACAACTCGAAGCCATCAAAAAGCTACCAGCAGCCTTTCTGCGTCAAGCTTTCAACGGCGAACTATAACGAGTAACAAAGCTTAATGATACTTTTCTGAAAAAAATATCATTGCCAAAAAGCTAACGGAACGAAAGTATTATAACTCTTGGCAAATCAGTTAACTAATTAAATTTATTCAATGGCAGCAACCCGCAAAAAAAGCAATGGTAACGGTAACGGTCGCAAATACACCAGCCAACAAAGCCTCGACAGCTACATTTACAGCGCTTGCGACATCATGCGCCGTTCTAACTGTGCAGGTGCGCTACAATACATACCCGAATTAACCTGGATTTTATTTTTACGCATACTCGACGAACGCGAACAAGAAGAAGCAGAAAACGCTGATGCTGTTGGCTTTAAATTTACCCCATCATTAGAAGCCCCCTACCGTTGGCGTGACTGGGCTGCACCCTATGATAACTCTCTATTTACCCTCGACAGCGAACAACGCTCCCAAGGTTGGAAACGCCATCAAATTACAGAACAAAGCCAAGAAGTTGAGGAACTCAAGAAATTTAGAGATACCGATATTGAACTATCTGAACCTTTCAAAATCTGGGTAGATTTGATTTTCATTCCCTATCTCAAACAACTAAAAAATAGCAAAGACGCAACCCCAAAACAGAAAGTTATCAGCGAAGTGATGTCCGGTATTGATCGCGTTCGCATCGATAGCCAAAAAAATATGCTGGATATTCTTGATAAAATACATGAAATCAGATATGAAACCGTAGACGACACCCATATTTTCCCCCTGTCCCAAGTCTTTGAAGGATTGCTGTTGAGAATGGGTGAAAAGGGTAACGACGGTGGACAATTCTTCACTCCTCGCATCATTATTCGGGCGATGGTGAAAGTTATTGACCCTAAAATAGGCGAAACTGTTTATGACCCCGGACTTGGTACAGGTGGTTTCTTAGCGCAGTCCTACGAACACATGAGGGGCGAAAATAACTGCAAAATCACCAAACCAGAAGACTTAGAAATACTCAAGCGACGTACTTTTTACGGACGGGAGAAAGATAATCTCATCTACCCGATTGCGATCGCTAATTTAGTATTGCATGGCATTGATGAACCCCATATTTGGCATGGTAACACCCTCACGGGAGGCGAAACCTATGGCGGTTTATTTACAGCCACACCAGATTTATATAACGTTATCTTAATGAATCCGCCCTTTGGTGGCAAAGAAGGTAAAGAAGCACAAACAGGTTTTGCTTACCAGACTAGCGCCACCCAAGTACTTTTCTTACAACACGCCATCCAAAATTTGAAGTCTGGCGGACGCTGCGGCATAGTTTTAGACGAAGGCATTTTATTCCGCACCAACGAATCAGCCTTTGTTGCCACAAAACGCAACTTGCTTAACGAGTGTAACGTCTGGTGTATTGTCAGTTTACCCGCAGGAACCTTTGTCGCCGCAGGTGGAGGAGTCAAAGCCAATATCTTATTTTTTCACAAAGGCGAACCCACCGAAAAAATTTGGTATTACGACCTATCAGATATTAAAGTCGGAAAACGCTCCCCCCTAACCGAAACCCAATTTGAGGAGTTTTTCCGGCTACTCCCCATTAAAAGTGACAGCGAAAGAAGCTGGACGGTAGATATAACAGAACGTAAACGCCAAGCCACAGAAAAAGCCGCACCCCTAAAACAAAAAGCCGCAGATATCGGCGAGGAAGCCAGAGGATTGCGAGATAGACTTACTGCATTGAAAAAAGCCAAACAGCAGGGAACAGAGGAATATAAAGAAATAGAACAAGCTGCTAAAGAACAGGAAAAAGAAGCCAGAGAACTAAAAGCCCAAGCCCAAGCGATAGAAGATGCAGTGTATGACCTGAAAGCAGTAAACCCGAATGCTAAAAATGAAGAGAATACCCGTACACCAGAGGATTTGTTGGATTTTATTGAAAAGAAAGGGCGTGAAATAACGGATATTTTGGCGAGGTTAAGGCTCTAACCCTTGTATAGTAAGAATTGCAGTTTTAGCCCTGTTTTGTCGCTTTTAGAAAGCAATAATCGGAGCAAGATTCTGAAACTTTTATTCAATCAAGCTTTGAGCCTTTGTTTTCTGGCTCAACACCTATTTCGTTTAGTAACGAAAAGACGAAATTAAAAACTTGAAAAACCTTATTTCGTCTTTTCGTGATTTAGCGAAAAGACGAATCTTTACTAGCCATGATTGTCTGTCCAGTATTTAAAAATCCGTTGCAATAGCTCGACTTGGGTACAACCATAAGTAGCAGCCGCAATCTTAAAATCCTTTTTAAACTCGGCAGGTACTTTAAAATTCAGGTTGGAAATTTCACCTGGATCGGGCTTCTCCAAGTTATCTTTTGTTTCCTTAATGCTAGGGGGTTCACCTTTGCTTGGTTTGCGAGGTGGTGGAGGTGGTTTAGTTGACATAATTAGGATTCTTGTTCACTCAACAGATCAATAATTCCTTGGGCCACTTGTTCTGCACGTTGCCTTAAACTAGGAAACGTGACCTCTGAGAGAGCGCGACCATTATCAGAAGCTTGTCGGTAAGCTGTCTTTTCGGGGATTGAGCCAGCCACTGTGTCATAACCAGCCTTACGAATATATGATCGCGCTTCTTCGATCTCATTCTCCCGATCGCCGACTCGACATAAAACAAAAACAATTTTATCCGTAGAAATTTTGGCGTTTACCAATTCATGGGCCAACAGTACAGACGGTTTGAGGTCATCCAGTGATAAACCAGTGGGTAAGACAAGCAAATCACTTGCACGGGCAATTTCCAGTGTCCCTTGCATAGAATGTGGTGGGCCGTCCATCACCATAAGGTCATAAACCGAGGCGTGTTTAAGTGCTTGAGCAACAGTGCGGAATGGTTCAACAGCGATCTCCGGCTGGATACCATTGACTTCTCGGCGTTGTTTCCAATCCGTACTCGTACCTTGAGAAATATCTAGGTCGGCAATTTTTACATCCCAGCCAGCAGCAGCATATTCACGGGCAATGAGCCGAGCAAGGGTGCTTTTACCCACACCCCCTTTTTGAGAAATGACACCCACCAATACGGTCATCAAATTCCGTCCTTTCGCTCTATAGCGAATTAGTTATATCGTGTTTTCGCTTAATCGTACAGAGAAATTTCGTTTAAGCAAGAATTAGCGATTTAACGAAATCGTTATTTCGTGCTTCAATCAAGGCAGAAAGGCGATCACACCTGCGTCTTACATCACTAAATGGGGTGAAATCAGCGAGGCTGCCGTTTGCCGCCACACAACGGCTCAAAAGCTTGTATCGGTAGGAAGTAACCCATAATATTGCCGTAACGTGTAGTTTAAAGGATAAAGTGGCTGCAAGCTGCAATGCTTATTTTTACGTTTTACGCAATCTGCGGCGATCACATTTAAACCTCTTAAACACTCTTCCCTACTAAGTTCTGCCCTGCGGCATCAGTGAGAGGTTAAACCTCTAAGTGCGACGCGATCACTTCATTATCTATAGGTGTTTCCAAATTCGCCAAAAGTGTCTTCGCTACTTTCTCCCCTATCTGACTTTTCCCGTTAAGTCTTGAAAAGCTTGCTCACAAAGGATTTAGGAAACAGCACAGCATATACGGTACAGTAATTGAAATCGAGTGCTAAAGGTAACAAGCGATGCTGGACTGGTGGGAGAAAAATTTTGCGACTTGTGAGCTAGGCGATCGCAGATTAAATGAGCGTGCAATGTCGATAGGCTATGCTCTAAGTCTTGGATTTGGCAAAGCACTGGCAGAAATCTTCAGTAGTGGAAAAGTACTCAAGAGAGCTTATGAGTTTTTGCCAACCCCAAAGTGGAATTTTCAAGAGTGATTGAGCCGCACTGTCAAATGACGGCGGAAACTGTTGCAGAATATGATGTAGTGCTGTGCGTTGGAGACACGACTTTTCTTGATTATGGCAGTATTGAGGCTAAAAAGGAAGGTTACGGCCCAATTGGTAAGGGAGGTAACGGTTTAATATTACACAGCGCTTTAGCCATAGAACCCCAGAAAGGTCAATCGATAGGTCTGTTGTGGCAAAAACTTTGGAATCGAGAGCCAAAACAAAAGCCACCAAAAGAGGAAACTCCGACACAAAAGAAAAAACGACAAGCAGCAGCACGTAAAGAAGCCCGAAACCGCCCTTTTGAACAAAAAGAATCTTACAGGTGGGTAGAAGCGCTCACCACTGTAGAAAACCTTGTGAGTAAGCACACGCAAGTGATTCATGCTTTCGACCGAGAAGGTGATATCACAGAAGTTTTTGATAAAGTTCGTCAACTTCAGCACACAGGAGTTATCGTTCGTGCAGCTCATAACCGTAGCTTAGATTCCGAGAGTGAGCGTCTTTGGTCAAAACTGGAAGGGCAGCCTATCAGTCTGGAACAGGAAATCGAATTACCCCAGACTAGTAAACGTTCTGCCCGCAAAACCAAGCTGGCTGTACGATTTTGTCCTGTAAACCTCCGTACTCCCTATCGTTTTGACAACCGTGACCCTCTACTGGTGTATGCTGTTTATGTCACGGAAGTTGATTGCCCAGAGGGTGAAACCTCTGTAGAATGGATGTTGCTAACCACAGAAGTTGTTGCAGATATCCAGACAGCTTCTATGATTTTACGCTGGTATTCTTACCGTTGGCGAGTTGAAGAGTATCATAAAATTTTCAAGTCGGGATGTCAGGTAGAAAAATATCGGCTTGCTGCTGAGGGGATGAAAACTCTTATTGGATTCTTGAGTGTGATTGCTGTTGAGCTTTTACAGTTGACTTATCTCCACCGCACTCAGCCTTTAGCTCCCGCAATTGAAATTCTCAATCCCCTTGAACTCAAGATTTTAAAAGCTAAGTCTCCCAAACCACCCAAACTCCTCACAGTTAATTGGGCTGTCGAAGCGATCGCTCGTCTTGGCGGCTACCTAGAACATCGAAGCAAAACACCAATTGGTATCCAGGTACTGTGGCGAGGTTGGTTAAAATTGCATGACCTTTGTGAAGGTTGGCTGCTTGCAAAAGAGACTTAACGGGAAAAGTCAGCTCCCCTATCTGTCACATAAAACTTATTCCCACCAGTCATCAACAATATTTTTCGTTAAGTCATATTCAGAAAGGACTTGGCTGGCATACTCGTCGCCCATCTCCTTGGAGTGGCCGATCAAAGCACCAAAAGAAGCAGCAATGTCAGCCTTACCGGACAGACGAATATGCGCCTCAGCGATATGGCGCAGGGCATGGGGATTAGTCCATCGTTCTTCTCCAAAAAGTGTTTTGGTTCCTCTAGCAATAGCTCTATTGACTAGCCGCCAGATACTAGCTACATAATGAGGTTTACCAAAACTTTCTGGTTCACGCTTGGTAAGGATGAAAAATAAGTAGTTATGGCTTTCTAAATTTTCTTTAGCAACTTCCCAAACTGCTATACAACTTTTAGCTGCTTGTAATCTTATTTGTTCTTGCTGAATATATTCATCAGGAGAATTGGTAACTTTTTCTCCAACAACTCCTTGTTTAGCCGCTTCTAATCTAGCTTCGATGCGTTCTATTTTCCCTCCACCGTAGCCCCAAAAATCTATCCATCCTGGCAAAGTTTTTACTGATTCCTCAATTAAAGGTCGCCATTTATAAACCCAGATATCTAAATCTGCCGTTAAAATTGCAGGCAATCTGTAATGACGGGGTTTAGCAGTTAAAGAAGAACGCTTGTGTTCTCTGATTTTAGCTACATAATAGGGATTACCCTGTTCATCCTCTTGACGAAACAAAGTTTCACCCAATTTTAAATTTCTAATTTCTTCTTGACGAACAGGACAGTAAACGAAAATTTTCACAATTAAGTAAATCTGCCAAGCTCTAGCTACAGATGAATTATTTCGTGTTCCATGACTTAGAAATTCTCCAGTTTGCAAATCATGCTTACCATAATTAGGAGCGCAGAATTTTTGTAATAATTGAACTACTTGACGTGCTTGCTGGTGAGTTACCTTTTTGGAATCCCACTTTTCACTTAAAGACTGCTTCTTTTCTTGCTCATAAATTTCTGCATACTCACTCTGCAAATCTTGTAGTTCTAAAATAATTGGTACGTCTAACCAGTTGCGACGCTTTGAGATGTTAAAGTTTAACCACTTCGCAATGGCTATACCCGTACCTACCATTTCCATACCAGTAGAGTGACTCACATTTCTAGTTGTTGTAGCCCAGTAAGTGTAATCATCTAGTAATTCAACATTCGTTAGTAATTCTAAATGCAATTCTTCATCAAGATAGTTTTGATTATACCAACCAAAAAAACGTGATATTGCCTGCTCATCTTTATTAAAAGTGGTAAGTTTAATTGGATCTATCTTCGGACTAAAAGCTCTACCTTCTCCTTGCTGTCTCCGTTCCCGAAAGGAAAGTCGAATATTTTTTCCTCCGCTCACACGGAATTGTTTAAATTCCTCAATTTGTTTTAAGACATTCTCTGATAAATCATCTAGTCTTAATCCATAGGATGGTAATTTACCGCGAGTTGGTTTAAGAGCAAGCGGTTCCCGGAAAGGAGCTACATCTGTATCTGTTACTTTACCTAAAAATAACTCCTTCCACCAAATTTGTTCTTCTATCCATGCTATGAACCTTGCTAAACTAGAACGATAATTATTTCTAGTTTTTTCAGACATTTTACCTTGTTCAATGAAAATTTTAGTTTGGATATCAAAGATAGTTAGTGCATCTTTAAGTTGTTCAATGTCCACTTGCTGAGAATATGTATAAAACTGTTTAGTAGTTAAGTTTTTAGCTTCTGCATCAAATTGAGTAAAGACGAATTTTCTCAAAGCTAAACTCAAATATTTTTCAAAATTAACATCAATATTTTGAGATTTTTTTGAATTATTCCAAAGATTAAGCGCATAAGATACTGTGTATTTATTCATACTTCTCTCTAACTAATTATAGTACAATTGTACTATAAAATTTACTGCCCTCAACCATAATCCGACGGAAGTAATCCCTGAAGCGTAAAAAGCT
The DNA here is from genome assembly GCF_034530815.1 of Nostoc sp. DedSLP03. NCBI lineage: Bacteria > Bacillati > Cyanobacteriota > Cyanophyceae > Nostocales > Nostocaceae > Nostoc > Nostoc sp. DedSLP03. The sequence continues at coordinate 9,015 of NZ_JAVRCK010000077.1, read as the reverse complement.
TAATTATTTAAACTCTTTGCTGTACAAGAATTTTACTTGTTTTTATCAAGTATGACTTCATACAAAAAACGTATGAAGTCATACTTGCCAATTGTATAAAACTAATGTACTATACTTTTAGCTTTAAACTACATAATTAATTTAAATTATAAATTAGATTGATTATTTTTTATTTATTACTAAATACTCGGAATAAAAACTGTTTTTATATGGGGCAATATACACTTGGCTATGCTATTGAACTATGGCGAATTAATCAAGAACCTAAGAAACTTGATGTCAATTTTGAGAAATATCTTAGCATTTCACTAAGAAAATACGTTTTTCCAAAATTAGACCCAAAAACCAAAGATTTTAAGATTGATGAATTCGTAGCATACAGTAACAATTTTCCAGTTGCTCAACTTAAAGATGCTCTAAAAATATTTGAGTGCCAGATTACCAGAGCCATTGAAAATAACGAAATTTCTATCAATACTGTCAAAAATTACCGTTCGGCTCTGAAACGATTTTTGGAGTGGTTAGAAAAGCAACCCTGGTGGATTTATTTATTCCCTGACCCTGTTGTTAAAATCGCTCCATCAAGAACTAAGATTGCTCCTAAACCAGGAACTGGTGCTGGCGAAGCTTCTTTTTATGGTCTAGCAAAAGACGAATTACCACTATCTGTCATTAACAAAATTGAGGAGTTTAAACATTTCCGATTAACAGGAGGAAAAAGTATCCGCCGAACTGTACGTGAATATGGACAGCATAGACAAAAAGGAGAAGCTAGAAGACCTAAAATTGATGCAATCAAACAATCAAGTTTTAAAAATGATGAAGAAAGAATACTCCGCTTTTTGGGATGGTATGTTGAAAATAAATTACTGTCTGAATCACATTTAGAGCTATTGGCTGATGTCAATAACTATCTCTTATCTCCTGCTTTTTTGAGGTTTTTATCTAATTATAAAAATTCTTCCCTTTCTGCACTACAAATCAAATTAATTTATGAGTTTAGCAATATTTTGTTATCAGAGTTACATTTAGAACTGTTGAGCGATGTAGAACTTTTAGATGAATACACTTATTGGGCAGTTGAAACACGCGGAGTTTCCCATTCAACAGGTGTCAATATGGTGAAAACAGCAATTGCTATCGCTAAGTGGCTTAATTATGATAAATCTACTAGGCGCAATTGGTCTGATATTCCTTTAATTTTAGATTTAAAAGATTTACGTAATGAGTTAGCTGAGGAATATGCGAAAGAAAAAGGAAAACTGGAAGAACAGAAATGGGAAAATAAACAACTAACACATGAACAAGCTAGACAAGTTGTTGATTATTTGCGAAAATCTTGTGCTACTCACATCGGGAATGAAGATGAAACTGGAGAAGTCGCTTCTTCGCAAAAAAGAAACACTTCCGCAGTTGCTCGCTCATGGCAGATTTATTTAATTGTCAAAATTCTAGTCTACTGTCCTGTTCGCCAAGAGGAAATTAGAAACTTCAAACTGGGTGAAACTTTATTTCGATCTGAAGATGAAGATGGAAATCCGTACTATGTAGCCAAAATAACAAAACACAAAAATTCTGGTGTTACTGGTAAAATGCGCCACTATAAATTACCTGATATTTTAACCGAAGACCTAGATATGTGGGTGTACAAGTGGCGACCTTTAATTGAGGAATCAATCAAAACCTTAGATGGTTGGATGAAATTTTGGGGGCAAAATTCTGATCAAATTGAAAATATTCATAGCCAGTTAGAAGCTGCGAAAAAAGGTATTTTTGATAATCGAGTACAAAATTCTCCTCAACAATACATTGATTACTTAGAGAAAAAGTTAAGGAAAGTAGAACAACGAATTGCTTTTTGGGAGGTAGCTAAAACCAATTTTGAGAGCCACAATCATTTATTCTTCATGTTTGGCAAGAGTAGGAAGAATGGCATAGAAGTTTTTGGCAATCCTCTTAATGTAGCCAGCATTTGGCGAGTTGTCACCAGAGCGATCGCTATGTCATCAAAGGCTTTATTTGGCGAAGAAAGATGGACTAACCCCCATGCTTTACGACATATTGCTGAGAAGCATATTCGCCAACCCGGAAAACAAGATATTACAGAGTCTTTTGCGATGTTGATTGGACATTCAAAAGAGATAGGTGATGAGTATGCTCGGCAGATTACTTCAGAATATGAGTTATCTGAAGATATTGTTGACGATTGGTGGCTGGAAGGGGTTTGAAGCTATATAAAACAAGGGTTTCAGCCTTAGAGTACAATTAACCCGGTTTGGCACGGTGATGCCTACAGTGGCGCTGTTATAAGGGATTGCAGCAGCCGGATTAATACCAGAAGCGATCGCACTAAGTGCAGCAGTCGCAATTAATCCCAACTTAGCTATTTGTAATTTGTTCATACATCACCAATATTGAAGTTGAATTTCGTCTTTTCTTGAAACCATATTCATCTGTAATTTTATTTTTTATAAATAGTGAAGCTACTGAAATTTAACCTTTTGTTTTAAACAAAACTGCATGATTTGTTTTGAGGAATTATGCCGATATTTCTATAAAAACAATGTAAATAGCTGCTGCATCAATCAGTGATTTTGTGTCTGGCAGACAAGTATTTGCATAAAATATTATTGGTTAAAACATTATTAATGTTTCCTGTTCATGTATTGAATGAAATGCTTCTTGTCTGGCAGACAATTGTATAAGATTAAAAGTATCCGGCAGACAAATAAATAACAGTCTCAAAAAGAGAAAAACCATAGCCATGAAAAGAAAGTCAAGATAACTGGGCAAACTGACTTATATAAGCATCACAACCGAGATATTATCAATGCCCAAAAATCTCCTAAATAGCCCAGTTTTCTTACTTGCCTCTATCGCCTCTGTCATCGCCCTCGCTGCTGTATTTTCCCCCATAACTAAATCGCTTGTAGAAGCTGCGGCAGACTCCACATCACCCCGTGCAATGCCACTGTCGGAACAATGGACAGTGGTTAGCGTTGCAGATGGTGACACGATTACTGTCGGTCGCCGTGGCGAAACCAAAAAAATCCGGTTCTGTGGGATTGACTCTCCTGAAGTGAAACACGGTAAAGCGCCGGGGCAACCATTTGGGGATGAGGCGCGTGAGAAGTTGCGATCGCTTGTTGCCCTAGCGAAAAATCAAGTAATGATCGTACCTATCGAAACAGACCGTTACGGGCGAACTGTGGCTGAGGTGATGGCCTCAGTTAGTGGGGAGTGGGGGCTGGAAATGAGTTTTCAAGAGGAAATGCTCAAGTCTGGAAATGCTTACCTATATAGGCAATACGCGAAGAATTGCCCCAATGTCACAGCTTTTGAGCAAGCTGAGAAGATAGCGATCGCATCTAAGGCTGGGGTGTGGAGTCAGCCAGGGTTAGAGAAGCCTTGGGACTACCGCAAGCGTTATCGATAGTTGAAGCAGTGGACACAATGGAATACGAGAAAGTGTCCTTTGAATCATAATATGAGAAAAATTTTGAACGATAAATCGAGAAAGAGTTAACGCAATTTTGGGCTTTTTAACCAATCCCAATATCAAATTTTGCATTCATACATGAGAGAGGGTTGAAATTTTGAATCATAATTCAAGAATGAGTTTAAAAAACACAATTGGACAAAACTTGCACAAAAAATCCCTGACAAAATTGTTCTAACTTAAACTTTCAATTCAAAATATGGTTCAAATACCCATGTTATGGTTCAAAACTTTTGTTTTAGTAGATATCTGAGTAAAAATCAAATATTTCATTGAACAAGCGATCGCTCTGTTGTTGGGCGATCGCCTACTCAAACCGTAGCTGAATAATAATGATAATTAAGCCGAAGGATTTATACAAACACCTCTTTTATGAGTCTTTCTAGCCACCACACGATAATCATTATTATTACAAAAACTCGAATACTAAAAGTGAACTATAAAATGGATACTCATTTCTGAAGCATATCATGGGTTAAAATCTCAATTTTTAGTTCAAATCACAGAAAGGTATTTGTAACAATACTGCTTCCAAAGGTTAACTTTGCGTTAAAAGACTGAAATCACAGATAAATGGTTATGCTGCTAGTTTTGATCTAATTTGAACGAAAAATCGTTGTTTCAGGCACTTGAAATTTTCTTAACGTACAATTCTCCCGCATTGGCACCGTGACGCCATTAATGACCTTTTTAGGGAATGTCTTCACAAGAGAGAACACGCTCAATCCGGTATCGAAACAACGTTAAATCAAGGTTTTCAAACATCGGCGTAACATAACTTTACAACGTGTCCCAATTTGCGCGTATCCCGGGTGAAACCCCAGAAGACCTTCTCGACTTCATCGAGCAGAAAGGGGAAAAAGTTGCAGAAGCACTCTCAGTTTTGCAACGCCAGACCAGTTTGCACAATCACTACTTTGTTTTTATTATCCCAACTGACAGACATATCTCTATACAACTTTGACACCCCAGATGATTCTATAAAGATACTGCCTTTATAAGTTAACATTGGAATTCCTAATGACTGGGCAGTAAATAAAGTTAGTATTAAATCCTTTTGCAATCCAGTACTTGTAGGTAGCAGTTTAAGCAAGTTGGTTGGTATGTAGGATTGTCCATTAATCAAAAGACCTACTTTGCCAAATTTTTTCTGGTTAACTTTAACGTCAACTACAGAAATAGAAATTCCTGGTTTTGTAAGCAAAGATTCCAGTTTGGGGAGCGAATTTATTAACTGCTGCTCCGTAAGTGCTGGTGATGATGGAGTATATGGATCACCGCTGCCTCCTGAATATCCGCCACCACCGCCTCCTGAATATCCGCCACCACCGCCGCCTGAATATCCGCCACCACCACTTGCTGAGTAATGAGAACTATGGGAGCTATGAGAACTGTGAGAACTGTGAGAGCCATGTCCAGCAATTAGCACACTAGCATTATCACTAGAAGCAAGTACCAGTGGTTCAACTTGAATGTCAGATGTAGTCACATTACTTGTGACATCTTGTGCAACGGCTATCTTTTCAATTATTTCTGCATTGGCAGGAAGCCCAGAAGTGGTTTGAAGCAACGCTTCAACTGCAAGCCCAACAGTTAATATTTTTCCAATATACTTTTTCATAAAACATCTGAACTAATTGGATATATATAATTACTAAAACGCAAAGTTGCGGAGGAAAAAAATCCTCCACACCTGTTTTTTACAACACAAGATTCGCATTGTGGAAAGTATTCATTTTTCCAATCAGAGATGGAATTTTTTGCAAATGACCATAAAGAGTTCCGCAAAACGCACAGTTGGTGGTTATAAATAGAAACATTCATACGTTGTTTATGTAAGTAGTGGACAGCTTCTTCTAGTTCATCTTGGTAGTCCACCGGATCGATCCAAAGGTTGTCAAGATTTGCCCTAGTATGACCCATAATTTCCAGTCCCATGAAAGTAATGTGACTAGCAAAAGGAAGGTTACGTGCAATGAAGCGAGCTATCTGAGGGAGACGTTCGTAAGTTTGTTTGTGAACAACTATTCTAATCTCTACTTGAACATTAGTGCGTGCAAGATTTATAATTCCTTTTATAGTTTGGTTAAAAGCACCCTTTGCTTGGACAACATAATCGTGAATACTAGCAATATCCGAATATAGAGGAATTCCAATCATTAAATCAGGATGTTTTATTTGCGCTAAAACTTTTGCATACTGTAGGTAACTAAAAAGCCGACCGTTAGAAAGAGTATGTAAGGAAGTACTTGGCAAATAGTCTCGACAAGCTTTAACAATATTCAGAAAATTATTCTTTAATAAAGTTGGTTCCCCACCAGTAATTCCTATTTCTACTGTATCTGTAGACATCAATGGAATGACTTTTAAGTAATCATTAATCAAATGACTATCATCAACATTACGAGGTGGTTGGGAACACATCAAACAGTTACTGTTACACCTCTCAGTTAAAAAAATAACGTTATGCTTTGAATGTTTCCTATAAAAAACAGTTATTCTGCCAGACTGGGGATAAAATTTTATTATGTCTCCTGATACCAAATAATTAAAATCAGTTGGCAGGCGAACTAATCGATGATTGTAATCTTCATTTTTAGGAATTTGAATTTCCTCATTATCCTTGCTAATTAAACAGCGGAACTCTTGTAATTTTGAATTGTTTAAAGTTTCCGATTTGACAATAAAAGCTTCTGATTCACCCAGATGTGATGAAAACAAATGGTTATCAGTTAACCTAGCGATAAAAGGTTCTTCATTCCATTTAGTTGTAGTAAAACCATGTAGTTTCAACATACACTTAGTCCAATTTTTTTTAGAGCCAGCTTTCAAATATTTGTCTTACCTTAGGCTCATCTTCCATGAGCTTGATGAGGTATTTCATAATTGACATATTTTTCTGACAAAATCCACTTGTAGGCTTGTGTCCAATTGTGTCACCTTGAGTTGAATGATGATAAACTGGGTCGCTGCCACAATAAGGAAGAAATGCACAGTCTGTACATCCTGGCATTCCTTCTAACATTGTTTCGTAAATAGTGTCTAAAAGAATATCACTTGTAAAAATCTGTTGGTATGAATTTGTTAGGAGATTACCCAATCTGAATGTTTTATCATTCATTTCTGCCAACATTCTTGATTCATCAGAGGCATAGACATCACTGTCATAGTTAAAAACTATTACCGATATCCCAATACCAGATGGGGATTGTAAGTCAACATATCCTGTTGGATATGGGGTTAACATCTTTTTAAGAATAAGAGCAGTATATTCTTCAACAAAATAAACTCCTGCTCTGTTAATCTCTAAGATGTATGTCAAAACCTCTTTGTAAAAATCTAACCATTCCTTCATTTGATACCCAGTGGAACTAGCTGTTTTTACAGCAAAGCCATAGGGACTGATAGAACGAAGAAAAATACTCTTAAATCCTTGGCGAAGGTATTCATCTACAATTTCACGAGGATATTTGAGGCTTTCACGAGTAGTAGTCATCAGCGCGGAGACAGAATGCGGTCCTAACTTAGACCTGACGCGCTCTACGCCAGAGATTAATCTGGCATAGCTATCATTAGCTCTTTTAGGTCTATTTTTGTTATGTAATTCTTCTAGACCGTCAAGGGATGTAGAAATAAAAATCCTATGTTCTAAGCAAAAATCTAATATCTCATCGGTTAATGGAGATAGATTAGTAGCAATTACAAATTCAATATCTTTTCCAACAGCCTGATTTCTAGTTTCGACTTGTTCAACAATATACTTTATTAGCTCAAAATTTAAGAGTGATTCACCGCCTTGAAACTCTACTTTTAATGTATGTGAAGGACTTTGAAACAAAATATCTATGCCCTTATCTGCCATTTCTCCAGTCATATCAAAAGCCGTCTTATCTTCTGACTGGCGCGATACCTGACAGTATGGACAAGAGTGGTCGCATCTTAGTGTGACTACAAAGATGTGCAGTCCTGTAAAGTTAACAAGATAACTCTGTTTAGTCCTATACTTGATTGCTAGAAGCTCTAGAGCAATATCAGATTCTTCATCATAAAGGAAATGCCTAGATTTTAGCTCGTTATAGAGGGGATTTTGGCTCGTAAGTTGCTTCCTAGTAAAATCTTGAAGCTCATTTTTAGAAACAACTATGTACTCGCCTGCAATATTTGTGAGTATATAACGATGAGTATCTAGTGTTATAAACCTAAAAGGAAGTAGGTTGTAGCTACTATTTTGTTGATAAGCTTCAAATGCTTTAAATTTGCCACTCATTTTTTATAGTATTTTAATAAATACTTATTCGTTATTTATAGAAAATTTTTAGACCCTGGAAAAATAGGAATTGTACTTGAATTTAAGAATTGCTTTGCTGAATAATGCGGATAATGATTTTGTTGGACAATGCTTGCATCTGCTGGTAAATTACAGACAGGTCATAAATTGTATAACAAAAATTTAGAGGTGTTAACATTAAAACTTCTCATCTTGTCTTCCAATTTTAAGCGGATCTTCTATGTAATCCGCTATCTCAAGCTCAGGCTCAATGAGAGCCGTCTTAGAAAAAGCATGAGCCATAATTAGATTTCTGACTGCTTCTGTTTCTTGAGCGATGATGATACGCAATTCTTGGTCAAGCAGCTCGTTGCAAAATTCATGTGCTAATTCTTGAGAACTATAACATTGATTCTTAGTTTTGAAACGAACTAAGAATTTGTCTTGAGTTGCAGGTTCTACATGAATGTAACACTTGTCTGTAAACTTGTATGTAGCTTTAAGAATAGCCTCTAACCTGTATACATTTGAACTAATTTTGACACAGCAAAACTGCTGTTCTTGAAAAACAAAGGCAAGATTTTCTTCTGTAAGCTGGTTTTTTAACATGAGCACCTCTTTTTTCTATCTACACTCTTAGCTAATAATTATTTACATAATTACGCTTAATGAGTTAAAGCTTCTGTTTCATACCCCAAGTAGGATAAGGCTCTAAATATGGCAGTTGTCTCTGCCTCTTCAATTGAAATTTCACCAGGCAATAATTTACCTTCTTTGGTTAGAGAAAAATTTGCTAAGGCTTGACTACTACGATTATCAGTTAGAGTCACTTTGCACCGTATAAATCCTATCACCTCAGTAAGCATTACAGGGGGTTCTGTTTCAATTGAGGTAATATCTAATTGAATCTGTTTGAGTTTTTGCAAAACTTGGTTGCTATCAATCTTCGGCAGTTGTTTCATGCTTCTGACTTAATTGTTGAACTTACAGATACTATAGAAGTTGTTTTCTATACTTCTTTTTAGCATATATACGTGTAAATATCAGGGAAGGAGATAGATTAGCAAGCATCTCTATCCAGTTCAAAGTATTCACCACCTTTTCTGCTCAACCCTATGGTTCCCCTTTTAGAAAATTAATAACAAGCGAGAAATAATTTCCGCAGATAATGGCGTCACCGTGCCAATGCGGGAGAATTGTACTCTAAGGCTGAAAGTAAGATGAGGTAAGCCTTTCAAGAAGCGCTTTT
>NZ_JAVRCK010000076.1:0-43788 GCF_034530815.1 Nostoc sp. DedSLP03 | reverse complement strand
GTTACTTCAAATCCTTTACCTGTGGTACTTTAACGAGTATTGTCGCCCCCTCAAGCCCCAAACTTAATTTATAAAGCCTGAATCCATTCTTTGACTGAATATTCAGTCCAGATGCCATTTTTCCAGTAAGGATCGTTTTCAATTAACTGGCGCACAGTGGCTTCATCTTCGGCTTCGTAAATCCCAAAAACTTTTGTGACATCCTTGGTAGGGCCGATTGTAATGAGTACACCGGATTCTTTCTGTTTTGCTAATCCGTCTAAATGAGCTTGACGATAGGGGGCGCGTTTTTCGATAACGTCTTCGCAGTAAGTTCCCCAGAGTACATATTTAGGCATAGCTAAGACTATTTTGGATTTTATATTTTGGATTTTAGATTTTGCAACCAGTGCATCGGGGAGTAAGAAATGATTAATTTCTCACTCCTAGCAAATGACAAACGACAAGTGACAAATGACTAACTTCTCAAGTTGACGCCGAATTTTTCTACCAAGGCTTCGCGGACTTTATTATGTACTGGTTCGACTTCAGCCTCAGTCAGAGTGCGATCGCTAGCCCGATAAATTAAGCGGAATGCTAAACTCCGCTGTCCTTGGGGGACGTTTTCACCACGATATTCATCAAATAATTCCACCGATTCGAGCAAATCTTTACCAGCTTTGGTAATTACTTTTTCAATTTCGACAACTGAAATTTTTACGGGTGCGAAAAAGGCGATGTCGCGATCGCTCGCTGGATATGTAGAATAAGGCTGGAATGTGGAGACGAGAATTTCATCTTCTCCCAGAGAATCTAAAAGCACATTTAGATCCAACTGAAAGACATAAACGGAATCTGGTAAACCTTTTTCTCGTCGCAGTTGGGGATGGAGTTGCCCAAAAATCCCTAGTCTGTTACCCCGAATCCACAGGGAGGCAGTGCGTCCTGGATGTAAGCGATCGTCGCGGCAATCGGGTTGATATTCTACCTGTAAGCTAAGTTGCCGAAATACACTTTCTAAAATGCCTTTGGCTTCAAACCAGGTGATGGGTTCTTCACGTCCACTTTTTGACCATTTGCCAAGGGAAATATCCCCTCCCATAATTCCCGCTAGGGCTTCTGTTTCTTGCAAACCGTCTTCTTCTTGCCAGAAAATTTGCCCGATTTCAAACCCGTTAAGGGCGCCATTTCCCTGCTCTAAATTGTATTGAAAGGCATCAATTAACCCAGAGATCAAATCGGTTCGCAGCGCTGAATATTCGACAAATAAGGGATTGGACAGGACTATATTTCTGTCTTCTCCTGGTTTGACTAAAGAATAGTGAATTAATTCTGTCAATCCTTCAGCCCGGAGGAAAGCTCGTAATTTGCGAATCACTTCCTCATCTAAAGGCAGATAACCAGCTTCCGCTTTTTCTGGTAGAGTATCGCAGAATTTGTTGTAACCATAGAGACGGGCGATTTCTTCAATTAAATCAATTTCGCGCTCTAAGTCGCGGTAACGATAGGGTGGTACGGAAACAGACCACGTAGGTTGATGGCTGCTATCTTCTCCTGAAGAAGTTAAATGACATCCCAATGCAGTCAGGATGCGCTCAACATCTTGTTTTTGCAGTTCGCCTGTATCTTCTCCTAAATCTATCGGCCCCAATATTTGATTAACTCGCTCTAAGCGCAGGGCGATAGAACGACTCCAGGTAGACGGATCGGGGCGGGTGTCGGCAATTTCTTGCTGGACTATAATTCCACTCGCTAATTCGCTAATTAAGGATAAGGCGCGGCGATTGGCTATTTCCAACTCAGCCCGATTAACTCCCCGTTCGTATCTGCCAGAAGCCTCACTTCTTAACCCTACACTCCTCGAAGAACGGCGAATTGCCACGGAATCAAATAAAGCTGCTTCTAAAACTAGGCTTTGAGTACCTTGATGGACTTCTGTTTCTTCTCCACCCATGACTCCCGCCAGGGCAACGGGTTTTTCGTTAGCGGTGATTAACAAATTTTGGGTTGCGAGGCTGCGAGTTTGTCCATCCAGGGTTTTGAGGGATTCTCCATTATTGACGAAGCGAACGCCGATGCTTAAATTTTCACTACCTGCAACAGATTTTAGGCGATCGCCATCAAAAGCGTGTAGTGGTTGTCCCCATTCCAACAAAACGTAGTTAGTAATGTCTACCACATTACTGATGGGACGTACCCCAGCCGCCCGCAAACGCTGTTGCAGCCATTCGGGAGATGGAGCAATTTTCACCTGTTCAATTACCGTACCGATGTATGCAGGACAAGCTTGGGTATCGGCAATTTTTAAAGCTAAATTTCCGGCATTTTTGGGAATAGAGACTTCAGCAGGTTCAGGAATGCTCAACTTTCCACCCATTAAAGCTGCTACTTCTCTGGCTACACCTACCATACTCAGAGCATCAGCGCGATTGGCAGTTGCAGTCAGGTCTAAAATTACATCATCTAAACCCAACAACGGTCGGACATCACTACCCAATGGTAAATTTTCTTGGGTAAAAATATGAATTCCGTCTACATCGGTGGGCAAACCGAGTTCCTTTAAAGAACAAATCATGCCCTGAGATGGGACACCACGTAGTTTTGCAGGTTTAATTTTTAAATCGATGTTGGGTAAGTAAGTACCCGTAGTTGCCACTGGGACATAGATATCTGCCTTCACATTGGCAGCGCCACAGACAATATTTAAAGTTTCACCTGTACCGATATCCACTTGGCAAACACTCAATTTATCGGCGTTGGGATGGGGTTGACGCTCAAGCACTTTGCCAATCACTACGCCATTTGCCCAAGTGCGGCGGTCTTCAATCTCTTCAACCTCAAACCCCGCCATTGTCAGGGTTTCGGCTAATTCTTCTGGACTAAGTTTTATCTCTACTAGTTCGCGCAGCCAATTTAGAGAAATACGCATGGAGTGTGCTTGTTTTAGGAATCGTCTTTTGCTCTTATTTTAGGGTGCCTGCTAGCGATCGATGGCTACTCGCCCCGCAAGGCACACCCTTTCACTTGAACAATCCTACTACGTTAGACAGGCAATGTAAAAATAAGTCAATACTGAGAATATATCTACGCAGGCAAGAAATACCGATTATCCAAAATCAGGCTAGAGATGTAAAGCTGAAAATCCAGATTCAGTCTAACTTTTTTAATTACGAATTACGAATTACGTAGCTTGCTTCTCGCCAAAGGCGAGTATTACGAATTACGAATTACGAATTACAAATTACTTAGTCATCTAATTTTTACTAACAACAATTTTAGCAATGTAGTCTTTGAGTGCGATCGCCTTTTTGCTATTTGGGTACGGGGAAACCTCGATCAATTTCACCGAATACTTATCTAAAAATTGAATTGGTAAAGCATCACGACCTGGTATCAGGGTTAGCGTTAATGTTGAAACTTGCTGACCATTTTTTATGATGTCTAATCCAATAATAACTTGCCCTTGCCAAATACAAGTTACATCAGAAGGACACCGAGAATCCTGGATAACTTGTGAAAATTTGATTTCAATATTTTCAGTGGGGAGGTAAGCTGTCCTTCCATATCTCAGATAAAATGGAGTATTTAAAGTAGTTCCAACTTTAGTCATCAATTGTTGATGATTACCTTGAGCAATTGATTTAACTTCTATGCTTGAAGGCTTGATATTTGATGATATTCCATAGCTAGGAAGACAATTTGCTCCACCAATCAATGTTAATATAACTGCTGCGCTTACTACACTTTTCATTTTTTTATACTCCAGAGTCAGGAATTTTTATTATTAGTTTAACCAGAAACCAGGCTGATAAATTATTTTTTTCTGCTAGAGTGAAGCTTCAAAACACAAAACGCAATTAGTTAACCTTTATGCGTTGGCGCAACCCGTCGTAGACATCGCTTCTTGCATAACCATTACGAGTGAGAGCCATTTGGTTTCTCATGCTTAAGTCAAAATACCATAAAACCAGCAATCTAAATACACAAGTTTTTTTCTGATTTCAAAAACTTCAACAGTGCTTTGCAAGGAATTTTTTGCTGAATTTAAGTAGAACGATACAAATAAAGCTAACTAGCAATAATCGTCATTTGTCACTTGTACTGAGCGAAGTCGAAGTATTTGTCATTGGTCATTTGTAAGGGTTTCAAATGTGTTTATATTTCTTAATATAGTTATGTTTATTCTCCCCGACTTACTTATCTTGAAGATTCACCTAGTTTTACTTTCTAGCACTATTAGTCCATAGTTTAGCAATTATTACATTATGTAAAAGGGACATTATTTTTTCTCTATTCTCAACAAGCCCAGCTTTTTGAGATGAGCAATGACTACAATTTCACAAGGCGTAGCTCATCAGAGATATGGCTTTGAGACTTGAAAAATAAATCAAATGAGAAATGCTGAGTTTTTCGTTGGTTCATAAAATTGGTTGCGATCGCGAGTAATTTATATGCATTTGCTCTAGCGATCGCAGAACTTTAATCTTTAAAACTCGATAAAACCTCACAAATAATATCTTCTCACTCAATAAACTACAAAAATCACACTTAACTCTTTTTTGTAGTGTAATTACATTACATTATCTTGTAAAACTCCAAAAAGGTAAATTTGCCCTGTTTGTGCCGAAAAATCAATGTATAAACTACCTCTAAAGCTTTCAACATAAGGATTATCAGACATTTTTCTGAAATCTACCTCAACAAGATCGAAAGAATAGACAATCCAATCTAAAAAATCGGCAATACAATCGAAATTTTGTTCATTTTAAATATAAATATGATTATGTACACTTTTACTAAATGCGGTGATTGCTGTTTTTATTAGTATTTTTTATGGAAAATAAAAGTAAAAAAATGCTTTCATTCATGTCGTTGATATTCCTCTTGATAGAGGTATTTAAGCTTGAGTAATAGGAGTTTAATTCTAATGGCAACTTCTGGCAATAGCAATCAAACTACTGGGTCACAAAGTACTAGCAACAATTTAACTGGTAATGGCAATTTTTCTTTCAGTGATGGCAAATGGCAGTCTAGCGATGGCAGCAGTTTAGATAGTAGCGGTGGCTTTGGTGGCAGTGCCTCCGGTAGCGATGGCTTTGGTGGCGCTGCTAGCGGTAGTAATCCTTTCGCTTCCTTCATCGGTGGTGGTAACTCATCCACAACCAGTGAAGATGGAAAGTACAAATATAATTACGAGCGACCACTTGACGAGCGGGCTTTAACTGATACTAATAATCCATTCAATCAACTCATCGGAGTCCTTGGGGATGATATTAGTGCATTAGGTGGTGGTAGCGACAACCCCTTTGCTGGTGGCGCATCTGGTGGTAACGCATCTGCTGGTGGCGCATCTAGTGGTAATGCATCTGGTGCTAGCGGCAACCCCTTTGCTGGTGGCGCATCTGGTGGTAGCGGCAACCTTCCTGGTAACTTACCATTTGGCAACACTCCACCCTCCAAGGAAAGTGGTAGCAACCTACCTGAAACTGGCAACGGTCAACCTGTACCTTATAAGAGTGACAACTGGATATCTGATATTCAAAAATTAGATGGTGCAAATACTACCGATAACAGTGGCCAAGGTAACGGTAACTGGCTATATGGTAGTAACAACACAACCGATGGTAATGGTAACTGGAATTTTGGTAGCGGTAACACAACCAACGGTAACGGAAACTGGAACTACGGTGATGGCGGTAAAACCGAAGGTAATGGCAACTGGGGCTTTGGTAACGAGAATACAACCAACGGTAACGGTAACTGGAACTTAGGCAATAACAACGACATCCTTGGTAACGCCAATACACTACCTGGTAGTAAAAACGATATCCTTGGTAGTGGCAACACTGCCAATGTAACTAACAGCAATCTCCTGGGAAACCGGATTGAAGCTAGTGGTGATGACAAAACACTCGTTGGTAATGAAGGCTGGAATTTCTCTGTTAGTGGCGAACTGATATCGCTAGGTAGTACTAAACCTAGCCAAAATATAGGAACTGATGTCAGCAGTTTACTCAGTAGTTCTGACCTTGTAACATCCGCCATATCAAATCCAGGCTACAACAACCCAAATTATGATTTCTCTACCATAGCCTAAAAGTTTGTAGCAGAAAGGGATCTGTTGCATCGGTAAGCCTGTCTATTGTGGCAATGGTTCTTTTTACCAACTTGAGTTGATTACATTTTGAATACAATACTTCTGGGTTAAGCTTTGTAGTTGACATTGCTCTCATTGAGCGGCGCAAGAATCAACCTTCTAGTACTTCAAGAATTTCAATCTGTTAGGACTTACGCAAACTCTACGATTCTTGACGTTATTGGCGTTCTTGGCAGTTCGATAAATTAAGCTTTTTAGCACTTTTTGCGTAAGTCTAATCTGTAATTAATCCACAAGTATTACTCTTAAAAATGTAATGGGTAAGGTAGTTAATTTAAGTCAAATGCATAAAGACTATTTTCAGTAATTCGGCGCGAGTAAACGGTTTAGTCAGATATCCAGACGCCCCAACTAATTTCGCTTTTACTTTGTCTACGATTCCTTTATTCCCAGTGACAAAGATAATAGGAGTATTTTGAAATAGTGAATTATTTCGTATAATCCGGCACAACTCATAGCCATCAATTCCTAGCATGTTTAAATCCAACAAAATTAAGTCTGGTTTGTGCCTTATAATTGACAAAACTGCTTTCACTGGATCGTTAATAGTCACTACAGAAAAATTTTCATTTTCTAAGAAATAACTGATTTCTTTAAGAATTGTAGGGCTATCATCTACAGAAACGATTTTGTGGACTTTTTTTACTGTTACAGTAGCAGCCGTTACTATTGGGGAAGCAGAATTTATGTTATTTGATATTGTTGGTTCCTGAAAGTTTTCTTTGGAAGGAGTAGAAATCTGTGGTAATCGTTGAACAGGCACTATTTTCTCTTCAGGAATATTTTGGTAAGAATTGACAGTGTTACTTAGTTCTTGTTTTGTGTCAACTAACCCTGAAATCAATTTTGAGAAAAGCGATTGCTCCTCAAAAATCCTTGGTAATTTATCATAAGGTGGATCGGGTTCATGAAGGATAATCGCACCCTTAAGGATGTAAGGGTATAAATTGCGAGCTAATTGAATTTCATCTTGATTCAAAATTACAGCCAGATGACACAAGCTAAAACCCTTCATCCAGTTAACTAAATCTGGCTGTAGATTTGGTAAATCTTGGTCATCAAACTTGCTATTAATCAATAGATATGGACGTTGATATGCAGAAGAAATTTTAGGTATAAAAGCCTGCCAATTCTGTAATCTTAATTGGCAATAATCTAGAATTTTTTCGACACCTAGCCGACAAATTTTTGGCATTTTATCAAGTGATTCTGTCAATTCATAAGTACCTTCTTTGATGAGCAAAAATGATTCAATTACCTCTTTAACTAATTCTTGAACCAGTACTGCTGCTTGTGTAGAATGTAGATGTTGTTGACTAACAAGCCAGGATATAGCCTGATACTCAGGAGGGTGGCTTCTTGAATTAGTGTCATCTTTGATTAACTGACTGTGTGAGTCAGGTTCAAACATCAGCCGTACTTGATGGCGAACCTCATTAGTCAGCAGTGGAATTTGCTGGCTGAGGCGTCGCAAATGGCGTTCTAGTCGATCGAACGGTTCCACGGAATGGGTAGCGTAAGTTATTTTGCCCTGTTCTAAGTAAATCGACCAAGAAACTGAGTTACTCAATACTTGTAAACAAGTACTGTCGGAACAATTGGATAATTGTCTTAACAAACTTAGAGGACGTAGTTTGGTGAATGTACCTGAGTTATTCATATTTTTCAAGTTTTTTGCGGAATCAACAAGCGAACATTTGTAGATTGAAAATATGAGCTATAAAGTATTCTCTTCTTTGTAATATTTTTCTAACTACAAATTATTTATTTGAAAATATGTACATATATTAAAAATTGTAAGATTTTAGGTAGCTTGTTACATTTAGCACATTTTACTTAATCTATCTCAAAAAGCAAGTAGGTATGAATAAAGGTAAGCATCTATCATAGCGAGATTCTCAGTGGATATTGGTTAATTCTGGATTTTACTAATTACTGACAACTCTTGAATGAAGACCTTAATAATGACGTTTCTTTATGCCCACTCACTTCAAGAAGTACATTTAATTCCAAGTTTGCGTAGTTACACTGGTATACTTCTAAAGTTAACGAACTTAATTATGGTTAATTACTTTTCCTTAAAGAAACGATTCTTCTACATAAAATCTTTAAAAACTTATCTAAAAAAGTTTACGTATTTATTGTACTGTAGGGTTAATGGATATAAATTTTTGGTAGATACATTACAACAGGTAATGCTGGGTTTTGATAAACTCTTTTTTGCTAAACTAAGCTGTACTCAAGTTCATCTTAAATATATAGAGAACTTCATGAAAATAATTTGTTTAATAAAGATTAGAGCATCTACCAATAGATACTATATTCTGTAGTCGCCTCGGCGATTGGAACTATATACTCTGAGCAAAGGGAAATAAAGCTTTGAACTTTAACATAACACAAAAAGTTATGCATGATACATTAAGACTTGATGAAGTAGTAGAATTTGCTGAGAACCCAGAACCCCGTTGTCCTTGTGTACTTTTATTAGACACATCTGGGTCGATGCAAGGAGAGCCAATTGAAGCTTTAAATCAAGGTTTACTAAGCTTAAAGGATGAACTAGTCAAAAATTCCTTAGCCGCGAGACGGGTGGAAGTAGCGATCGTCACTTTTGATAGTAATATCAATGTAGTACAAGACTTTGTGACTGCCGATCAATTCAATCCACCGATTTTGACAGCCCAAGGCTTGACAACAATGGGTGCGGGAATTCATAAAGCTTTGGACATAATTCAAGAGCGGAAATCTCAGTATCGTGCCAACGGGATTGCTTACTATCGTCCTTGGGTATTTATGATTACCGATGGAGAACCCCAAGGTGAGTTAGAGCAAGTGGTAGAGCAAGCATCCCATCGCCTACAGGGAGACGAGGCGAACAAGCGGGTAGCATTTTTTACAGTTGGGGTAGAAAATGCGAATATGACGCGTTTAAATCAAATAACTGTACGTACTCCTTTAAAGCTTAAAGGATTAAATTTTATCGAGATGTTTGTCTGGCTGTCAACTAGTATGTCGGCTGTTTCTCATTCCCAAGTAGACGAACAGGTAGCACTACCGCCGATTGGTTGGGGGACTGTTTAATGAAAAATCGCAGCTTGATGTTTACCCAGCTAGCTGCTTGAAAAAAATTTATGAACATATCAAAACAGATTGCTCAATGGCGGATTGTGGCTGCATCTGTATGTGGTACAAGTCACTTAAAAAACAATCAATTATGTCAGGATGCTCATCACTGGCAGATATTGTCAGATCATGTTTTAGTGGCGGCCGCAGCAGATGGCGCGGGTTCTGCTAGCCTTGGGAAAGTGGGAGCGATGATTGCTGTGGAGACAGCAATAGAAAACATTTCTACCAAAGGGCTGACCCGAAGAAGTTTGACTGATGATACATTGGTGCGATCGCTCTTAAATGATGCCATATTCGCCGCCAAAAAAGCTGTGGAGGATGAAGCGACTACTTGTGACAAACAGCCTCAAGATTTAGCAACTACCTTAATTATGCTGGTTGCCACACCAGAAGTTGTAGCTGTAGTTCAGATAGGTGATGGTTTGGCAGTGGCAAAAGATCGTTTGGGCAATCTGTTGGCACTAACTATGCCTGACAGTGGTGAATACATTAACGAAACGACTTTTTTAACTTCGCCCAATGCCTTAGATACAGCACAAATGAGATTATGGCGTACAGACATAGTAAATGTTGGTATCATCACCGACGGATTACAAATGCTGGCTTTGAATATGGTTGTTGGCGAACCTCACAAACCATTCTTTTTTCCGCTGTTTGAATTTGTCGCCAATACCGAGGATAAGACAGAAGCGAAGGAGCAATTGGTAAAATTTTTACGCTCAGAGCGGATTACACAACGCACTGATGATGATTTAACACTCATTATAGCTGCATTCAACGACTCATGAGCAACAAATCTACAGGTTTCTACATCTTACAATAACTTCCGTTAGCGGTAATTTCATTATGCAGGTACTACGTTGTTCCCCCAAAAAAGAAATCCTCAGTCTCAATGTCAGTTTGGGACGTGGCGGTGAAGCTTGTGTTTATGCAGTGCCATCCGATAACGATTTGGTGGCGAAGATTTACCACAAGCCAACCACTGCCCATGCAGAGAAACTCCAGGCGATGCTTGTTAACCCGCCAGAAAACCCGACGGCGAGTTTAGGGCATATCTCTATCGCTTGGCCAGAGGATTTATTGCGGGCAGCAGATGGCAAAAATAGCATCCTGGGGTTTTTGATGCCACGTATCCAGGGGATGCGTCCAATCATCGATTTTTACAACCCCAGAACTCGTCGGCAACATTGCCCTTTATTCAACTATCAGTACCTGCTCCGCACGGCTCGAAACTTGGCGGCAGCTTTTGCCGCTTTGCACGCTAGTGGATATTGCATTGGTGATGTGAACGAGTCTAATATCCTCGTCAGCGATACAGCACTGGTGACTTTGATAGACACAGACTCTTTCCAAGTAACCGACCCAAACAGCAATGTTGTTTATCGTTGCCCAGTAGGTAAACCAGAGTTTACTCCACCAGAACTACAAAATAAAACTTTTGCCCAGCACGATCGCGAAATCTCTCACGATTTATTTGGGTTAGGGGTGCTAGTATTTCAACTCTTAATGGAAGGCACTCACCCATTTTCGGGGATTTTTCAAGGTGCGATTGAGCCACCACCTTACGAAGCCCGCATTGCGTCGGGTCATTTTACTTACAGCCAAAAGCGTTACGTACCCTACCTGCCGACACCTATTGCACCCCCTTGGGAAATTCTCCATCCCAGCTTACAGGAATTATTTGTCCGTTGTTTTGAAGAGGGTCATAACAACCCCCAACTACGCCCCAGTGCCCAGACTTGGCTCTCAGCCATCGCTGAAGCCGAAGAGTCGCTGATTACCTGTACAACAAATCCCCAGCATCGCTACAACAACCACATGCGTAGCTGTCCGTGGTGCGAACGTACAGTGCGATTAGGCGGACGCGACCCCTTCCCATCACATCGGGCTATAGAAGCTAGAGAACATCTCCAACCGCGAGTCAAAGCGAGAAAACGCTACAATCAGACACCGCATTTTCCCCAGCGAGTCATGTCACCGCAGCAGCTAGTTAATTACTGGCAGCCAATGACTCCCAGTGGTTCATATAAACCTTCCAAAAAGTCAAAGTTATACCCGATTATTTGTTGTTTGCTAGGTTTTGGTTTATTGGGATATGCAGACGTAATGATTAAATTTACTCAGCCATTAGTTTCCCAAAATGCTTACACCCAACAAACAATCCAGTCTTCCCAGCCAAATAATAAACTCAGCTTCGCTGATTCTTATCAGCAAGGTTATATTGCTTATAAAGAGCGAGACTATGACAAAGCAATTGCCAATTTTAGCCAAGCAATTGAACAAGAACCGACACATGCTAGAGCAATTGTCAATCGTGGTAATGCCCGCTATAACTTGAAAGACTACGAAGGCGCAGTTACAGATTATAGCCAAGCTCTGAAAATCAATCCCAATCAAATCAAAGCTCTGGTAAATCGAGGCAATGCCCGCTATATGCTCGCCGAATATAGCAACGATCCCGATAAAGAATATAATCTAGCGATCGCAGACTATAATCGAGCCATTGGTCTGGATAATAATGAAATTGAAGCTTATGTCCGACGGGGGATTGTCCGCGCTCAAATGGCTAAATACAGCGGTGAATCTCAACAAACCTACAAAAAAGCGATCGCAGATTTTACTCAGGCAATAAAACGTAATATCTCCAAAGCCGAAGCTTACTTCCAGCGAGGTGTTGTTTATTATCAAATTGCTCAATATAGCAGCAATTATCAGCAAGAATATAATCAAGCGATCGCTGACTTTAACGAAGCATTAGCCCTAAGCCCCAAACTAGCAAAAGCATATCTCAAACGAGGTATGGTTCGCTATGAACTGGCACAATATGGCGGTAGTGAATCTAACAAAAATCAAGCGAAAGCTGTCGAAGATATACAGACAGCTGCCAAAATATTTCTCGATCAAGATGATATGGATAATTATCAACAAGCACTCAGTAATATGTGTGTAGTCATCGAAAACAAATGTGACCCTTTATTCCAAGGCTCAAGTAATGTAGAAAAAACTAATTAAAAACAAGTAGTTTTTGTTACTAACATATTATTTGTTTTGATTGAAAAAATCAAGTATAACTAGGGTTAGCGCCAGCTAATCCTAGTTATTTTATGGGTAATATTTTTATTTCATTGAGTAATTTATTTCTGTATTTATAGATATTCATAGAGCTTTTATATTGAAAAGATTTTAATTTATCTTACCTTTATAATTTCATCGGAAATTACAGTTAGATTATTGACGGAGAAACAGAAATCAGAAATACATTTCTCTCCCTTGAAGTGCATCCTCTTCATCTCGAAAAAGTCGAATAATCATATCCCTACAAATCTCCGAGGTAATTGCATGAAAGCGGTGATTTTGGCTGGAGGTCTTGGTACACGCCTCAGTGAAGAAACCAGTGTTAGACCCAAGCCGATGGTTGAGATTGGTGGTAAGCCAATTCTTTGGCACATAATGAAAACTTACTCTGCTCACGGCATTAATGACTTTATTATTTGTTGTGGTTACAAAGGTTACATAATTAAAGAGTATTTTGCTAATTACTTCTTACACATGTCAGATGTTACTTTTGATATGCGCTTTAACCAGATGAACGTGCATTCTGGTTATGCAGAACCCTGGCGTGTCACCTTAGTAAATACGGGTGATAATACAATGACAGGCGGACGCTTAAAGCGAATCAGCGAACATCTTGGTAATGAAACTTTTTGCTTTACTTATGGCGATGGTGTCAGTAATATTAATATCACCGAGCTAGTTAAATTTCATAAAGAACAAAATAGCTTAGGAACACTCACAGCCGTTCAGCCAGCTGGACGTTTTGGTGCTATTTCTTTAGGATATGAGCAAACCAAAATCACTAGCTTTCGGGAAAAACCCGAAGGTGATGGAGCTTGGATTAATGGCGGTTATTTTGTGTTAGAACCAGAAGTAATCAACTTAATTGCTGATGACTCTACAGTATGGGAACAAGAGCCATTAGAAAAGCTAGCTGATATGGAACAGCTATCAGCTTTCAGGCATGATGGGTTTTGGCAACCAATGGATACTTTACGCGATAAAAACTATCTCGAAGGGCTGTGGAAAAACAATCAGGCTCCTTGGAAGGTATGGTAAGAAGAGTTAGGAGTTATGAGTTATGAGTCAGGAGTCAAATAACAAATGACAAATGACAAGTGACAAATGACAAATAACTTTATAAATTTACTGTAATTTGAAGTACGATAATACTAATGTATGATTTTGCGATTATAGGTGGGGGAATAGTTGGACTCTCGACAGCGTTGGCTTTAGGAAAACGCTATCCCAATGCCCGGATTTTAGTACTAGAAAAAGAGAGTCAATGGGCATTTCACCAAACTGGTAATAATAGCGGGGTAATTCATTCTGGTATTTACTACAAGCCAGGGAGTTTCAAAGCTAAATTTTGTCGTGATGGTTCTCGTTCAATGGTAGAATTCTGCCAAGAGCATGGAATTGACCATGAAGTTTGTGGTAAGGTAATTGTTGCAACTGAAGAACAAGAACTACCACGCTTAGAAAATCTCTACCAACGCGGCTTAGACAATGGCATAGAAGTCCAGAGAATTAGTCCTGAAGAAGTCAAGGAAATTGAACCTCACGTAAGATGTGTAGGCGGAATTCGGGTATTTTCAACTGGCATTGTTAATTACAAGCAAGTTTGTTTGAAATATGCCCAGCTAATTCAACAGCAGGGTGGGGATTTGCACCTGAATACGAAAGTTCTGAAAATCTCTCCAAGTGGTAAAAATCAGGTATTGCAAACAAACAAAGGTAGCTTTGAAACCCGCTTTGTAATTAATTGTACTGGATTGCATAGCGATCGCACCGCCAAACTAGGTCAAGTTGAACCCCAAGCAAAAATTGTCCCATTCCGGGGAGAATATTACGAACTCACCCCAGAAAAACGCTATCTAGTCAAGACATTAATTTATCCAGTACCCAATCCAGATTTCCCCTTCTTGGGTGTCCACTTTACCCGGATGATTGATGGTAGCGTCCATGCAGGGCCAAACGCCGTTCTATCGCTCAAACGCGAAGGTTACAAAAAAA
This sequence comes from Nostoc sp. DedSLP03, assembly GCF_034530815.1. Taxonomy (NCBI): domain Bacteria; kingdom Bacillati; phylum Cyanobacteriota; class Cyanophyceae; order Nostocales; family Nostocaceae; genus Nostoc; species Nostoc sp. DedSLP03. The sequence continues at coordinate 29,456 of NZ_JAVRCK010000076.1, read as the reverse complement.
CCGACTTTGACTTACGAGATTTCCTAGAAGTCATCACCTATCCCGGTTTCTGGAAATTGGCAACCAAACACGCTGATGAAGGCATTCAAGAAATCATTCGTTCCTTTAGCAAAGCAGCCTTCACTAGAAGTTTACAAAAACTAATTCCCGAAGTGCAAGCAGAAGATTTAGTTCCCACCCATGCAGGAGTCCGCGCTCAAGCCTTAATGAACGATGGCAAGCTCGTAGACGACTTTTTGATTGTTTCCGGTCAAAACTCAATTCATGTTTGCAATGCTCCTTCTCCTGCTGCTACATCCTCTCTAGAAATCGGCAAAGCACTTGTGGCAGAAATTCCCCAACTTTCACATCTAGAGAGTGTAGTCACTGCATAGATAGCATAGTTGTTATTTCCGGGACTGCTGAAGTAAGGGATGAATCTTGTATAGTAGGCATCTTTCTTTGCCTCGAAATACAAGGGACGGTTAAGATAGCCATCCCACAACTAAAAAAAGTGTCGTGCATCAATTCAGAACCGCTATAAAGTGCTGCTACCCAATGGGTTAGTCAGCAAACTATGTAATAACTTTATATATAGCGCTTCTGGGTTGAGTTCAATGACCTCCAACCTAAAGAAAAGGGGTAATACCATTTTGGATTTTAGATTTTAGATTTTAGATTTTGGATTGTGAAACATCCATTGGATAAGTGTTTCAGTTTTCCATTTGTCGCAATCATTTTTCAAATTGGGGTAAGATTCAAAGCCTCTCTCCTTTTAGGAGAGAGGTCAAGTTATTGCCTACAAACGAAAAATATAGCGGTTCCCTTCTAGATGCAACACACTCTAGTAGTTCGCCAAGTTTCCTTGGCGGGGTAAAGGGCAAAGGGAAAAGGGAAAAGATGTTTACTCCTTTAACCTTTAACCTTTAACCTTTAACCTTTCCCCTTTTCCCAGCCCTCACCTAACAATTTTGGGTTGGCAGACTACTAGGGCGTACATCTGTGCGTCCAGCTAAACGAAGAATTTAACTCATCAACACAATACAAAGGAATTAACCACAATGAAAATATTAGTAACTGGCACAGAAGGCTATCTAGGTTCGTTATTACCCCCTTTGTTAATCGAACGAGGACATGAAGTTATTGGTCTAGATACCGGCTTCTATAAAGTTGGTTGGCTGTACAACCCTAGTGGAGTCACACCCAAAACCCTTAACAAAGATATCCGCAACATCACCCCTGATGATTTGGAAGGTATTGAAGCCATAGTTCACATGGCGGAACTCTCTAACGACCCAGCCGGACAATTAGCACCTAATATTACCTACGAAATTAATCATGTAGGTTCAGTTCGTCTGGCTAGTCTAGCTAAGGCTATGGGTGTGCGTCGCTTCGTATATATGTCTTCGTGCAGTGTCTACGGTGTTGCTACCGCAGGTGATGTCACAGAAAAATCCGCAGTTAATCCTCAAACAGCCTACGCAGAATGTAAAACTCTTGTAGAAAGAGATGTCGCACCACTTGCTGACGATGACTTCTCTCCCACCTTTATGCGGAATGCGACAGCCTTTGGTGCTTCTCCCAGAATGCGCTTTGATATTGTTTTAAACAACTTAGCAGGGTTGGCATGGACTAGCAAAGAAATCAAAATGATTAGTGATGGCACACCTTGGCGGCCATTAGTCCACGCATTAGATATTTGCAAAGCAATAGTTTGCACCTTAGAAGCACCACGAGACATTGTACATAACCAAATCTTCAACGTGGGAGATACAGCAAATAATTATCGCGTTAAAGAAATCGCGGAAATTATTGCTGATGTTTTCCCAGATTGCAAATTGTCCTTTGGTGACAACGGCGCAGATAACCGCAGCTATCGCGTATCCTTCGAGAAAATCAACACAATCCTACCTGGATTTAAATGTGATTGGAATGCCCGACTTGGTGCCCAGCAGCTATTTGATTTATTCAGTCAAATACACATGGCTGAAGATACTTTCTTGTTTAGAGGATTTACTCGTTTAAAACAGCTAGAGTATCTAATTCGGACAGAGCAAATTGACAAAGATTTCTTCTGGAATAAAAAATAGCTCAAGTTGCCTAGCTGCAACGGAAAAACAATCTAAGCTTCCGAATCAATACTATTTGATTCGGGCTTATTCTATCCATCAAGTTATTTGCAATCAGCGAGTTGTTTATGGCGTTCACCTCAGCATTAGTAAACAAGTTAGCCATCTGAAAGCTAAATAAATTGCCGCTAGACTGCATCTCTAAATTTTGAGAAAAAGCTAAAGAAACAAAGCAGAAGATGAATAAATTGCTGACTATCGCAATTCCTACATTCAATCGTGCCCAGATTTTAGATAAACAACTTACTTGGTTAGCCAAATCTATTAAAGGGTTTGAGTCTGACTGTGAAATCTTTATTTCTGATAATTGTTCTACAGATAATACTCAAGAAGTTATTAAAAAGTGGCAAACAATTCTTAGTAATGTCACATTTACATCAAATAGAAACACTGAAAATATTGGTGTAATGAGTAATATTGCTTGTTGCTTAAAAGCTCCAACTAGTAAATATGTTTGGACAATTGGTGATGACGATCCAATTCAAGATAAAACTCTAGATTATGTGTTAACAACACTAAAAAAACATTCAGATTTAGCACTAATGTTTTTAAACTTCTCTGGTCGTCAAAAACAAACAGGTCAACTTGTTGTCGAACGCTGGTTGAATAGCGATAACGACGAACTAAAAGTTGATGGTAAAACTATATTTCAAAGTTATCTGAATGAAAATTTTGGTGGTGTACTTTTTATATCAGCAGCAATTTATCGCACAAATCTAGTGCAACGCGCTTTACAAAAATGGCCGTCTGCTACTAATAATTGGGCATCTCAAGCATATTGGACTGCATTTTGTGCTGCTCATGGGAGTGTCATCGTTACTAAAGACACTTATTTAGAATGTACTATGGGCGCTAGTCTTTTGGATCTCGACCCGACATGGAATTTTAAAATGCGATATGCCTACATACCTGAAGTTTATATAAAACTCCTAAAAGTAGGATATCCTCATAAATTTTGTCAGGAAATGATTTGGCAGAATTTCCATCAAAAAACTGACTTGAAAATCCTATTAGGTGCTTTGAAACGTTGGCCTTTCTTGACAATCAAGATATTTATTCCTTACCTACGTTTGTTAAGCATATCAGCTTGGGCAATTCTTTTTCCACCCAAACAGCTAGAGACTAGTAGCGCAAGGCGGAATTCAAAATTCAACATTCAAAATTCAAAATGAATATAGTGTAAGCGTTTCATTGATTTGAAATGGGTGGTTTATTTACGCTGTGCTGTACTAGCCTGTAAGCATTCATATATCAATTTCTTAACTACTATTTTTACTATGCAGAAATTACTGACCATTGCTATACCGACTTATAATCGTGCTGAATTACTGGATAAACAGTTAGCATGGCTAGCTCAAGCTATCAAAGGTTTTGAAGATGATTGTGAAATTTTAGTTTCTGATAATTGTTCAACAGACAATACTCAGGATGTGATTAAAAAATGGCAAATAATACTTAGCAGTATTCCATTCAAATCAAATAAAAATCCTCAAAATTTAGGTGTTGTCAAAAATATTATGTATTGCCTAAATTCTACTACAACAAAATATGTTTGGACAATTGGCGATGATGACCCAATCCAAGATAGAGCTATTGCTTATGTAATTAGCAAACTTAAGCAATATGAAGATTTATCATTGTTGTTTCTCAACTTTTCCGGTCGGAACCAAATTACTGGTGAACCAGTTCATCCACCAACAATTGTTGGTAATCGCTGGTTTGATATAGATAGTGAAGATGGTGATGGTGATGGTAAAGCTATATTTGAACATTGTTTCTCAAAAAGTGTTGGTGCAGTCATTTTTCTGACTGCGACAATCTACCGCACTGATTTAGTGAAACGCGCTCTACAAAATTGGCAAGATGCTGAGAATAATTGGATATCTTTAGCATATTTAGCTGGGTATTGTGCCTCTAATGGTCGTGTAATTGTCACGAAAGATACTTATTTAGAATGTGTCGTGGGTGTGAGTTATTGGCAGAAAGAACCAAAATCTGCACTGTTAATGCAATACAAACACATACCTGAAGTAATTTTGAAATTGGAGCAGAGTGGATATTCTAAGCAGTTTTGTCGGCGGATGCTTTTGCAGAACGGTAAAGAAGTCAACTTGAAAGTTTTCTTAGGTGCTTTAAGAAGATGGCCTATGTCTGCCATTAAGACAGTAGTCCCATTTTTGGCTTTAGTCGGTTTATGTGCTTTTGACGTGATGATTTCTAAAGAATTTAGTTTAGCCGAATCAAGTGAAATACCCGCTCAAGAAATACGTAACTATAAGCCATAAGCTAATAATTTACTGATAAATCGACATTGAAAATAGAAAGAGCTTACCAGATGTTTAATCTAATTAAACGCAAATTATCTACGCTATCTGCTGACTTTGAATATTATGTAGCTCGTTGGAAGCATAGCAGAAATCTACCAACATTGGAAGGGCGCGATCGCAACATTCTCAAGGCTCTCAAAAAAGACGGTGTTTGTGTCACAACCCTGGCAGATTTAGGCTTCAACTCTAGCTCTGAATTGCTCAAAGCTGCTTACCAGCAATTGTCTCAGATGGAAAATCCCAACAACGACCATCTAGATGAAAAGTTGCCACAAATTTACACAGTTACAGGTTTACCAGAGTTTTATGCCTGGGGAATGGAGAAAAGACTTCTCAATATCATCGAAAATTATATTGGTCTGCCTATTGCTTTTCACGGTGTACATTTACGTAAAGATTTCCCTAGCAAACATCAGTTTGGCACACTACTATGGCACAGCGATGCTGAAGATCGTCGGATTATCAAAATCTTTATTTACTTGAATGATGTTGAAGAAAAAACTGGGCCTTTTGAATACATTCCCCGCTCTTTAACTTCCTTGTTTAGTTGGAATTATATTCAGCTTTACTACAAACTTTGGAAATCAGGCTATATGGGCATCGACGATGAAGAAGTGAAACCAGTCATCCTCAAATCAGCTTGGAAATCCTGCCCAGGCCCAGCAGGTACTGTGATTATTGTAGATACGAAAAATGCTTTGCATCACGGCACAGTTCGCACAGAAGAACGCTCAACACTATTCTTTTGTTACACCGCCAACCCTCCTGAAAGACCAGAACTCTGCACCCAATACTGGGATGATACTTATCCCAGAGCAGAGTTAATGCAACAAGTAGAAAATAGCCGATAGTCTATTAAAGGTAGTCATGTTATGCTGCTCAAGATTAAACGCAAAATATCTTCACTGGGATCTGAGTTAGTTTACAGATTAGCACTTTTAAAACACGTTGCTAATTTGCCTGCACTAGAAGCAAGCGATCGCAAAATTCTTGATGACCTTAAATGTGATGGTATTCATATTACCACACTTGCTGAATTGGGATTTGATTCAACACCAGAATTGCTCAAGGCAGCTTATGGTTATTCGTCCCAAATGGAATCTGGTAATCATGACGATTCAAAGGAAAAATTTCCCCAAGTTTACACAGTTACATATTTAACTGAATTTGCTACTTGGGGAAACGAAAAAAGGCTCTTAAACATCATTGAAAACTATGTTGGTCTGCCAATCATTTTTCATGGTGTACATCTCCGCAAAGATTTCCCTAATAAAAATCAATTTGGTACACAACTATGGCATAAAGATGCAGAAGACCGCCGCATGATCAAAATCATTATTTACTTAAATGATGTTGAAGAAAAGCACGGGCCATTTGAATATATCCCAGCCTCTTTAACCTCTTTATTTAAATTAACCTATTACCGTACTTACTACAAGCTTTGGCAATCTGGTCATTTAGGCATCACCGATGAAGAACTAAATGAAATTATCCCGAAAGAGGCTTGGAAATCTTGTACAGGATCGGCAGGAACAGTCATTATTGTCGATCCCAAAAAAGCCATACATCACGGTACATCACGCACTGAAGATAGGTTAACTTTATTCTCGTGCTACACATCTACTTCTCCCGATCGTCCAGAAGTTTGTACTCAATATCGAGACAATACTTTTCCCCAACCAAAGTTAGCGCCATATAGTTCAGTCCAAGCAAGCTAATTGTTAATCTAAAAACCACTCAAAACTATTTTTGATGAGGTTTGTAACAAGTTTTGTCGTCCTCAATATTCCTTTCACGGTTATTCATTCATGATCTTCACTTCAACTGCACTCAAAGACGCATTCATCATTGATTTAGAAGAAAAGCCAGACCACCGTGGTTTTTTCGCTCGGTCTTTCTGCGCTCAAGAATTTGCAGCACATGGATTAAAGCCAACAGTTGCCCAATGTAACCTGTCTTTTAATTACAAAAAAGGCACTATTCGGGGAATGCACTATCAAATTCTGCCAGCAGCAGAAACCAAATTAATTCGCTGTACTAAAGGAGCAATCTACGACGTAATTATTGATATGCGTCCTGAATCTCCTAGCTTTTTATCACATATTGGTGTAGAGCTAACCCCAGAAAATCGCCGCGCTTTGTATGTTCCAGAAATGTTTGCTCATGGCTATCAAGCGCTCACCGATGAGACTGAAGTTGTATATCAAGTGGGTGAATTTTACACCCCAGGATATGAAAGAGGTTTACGCTATGACGACCCATTTTTTAACATTGATTGGCCTCTAGATGTAACCGAAATCTCCGAGAAAGATTTAAATTGGCCTTTGTTGAGAATGATGACTGTTGGCGGTACAGCTTCCAGATAACTATAGACTATTTCTCTGTGCCAGGTGTTTTTCGTACAACACACTGGCTCCTCTGTATGAGGTAAGGTACTTCCAAAAAATATACCATCGCCATAGAGGCAGGGGGAGGGAATATGCAAGAGCAAATCAATAAGAAAAGTTTGCCCAAGCTTACAGAAATACTGTGAAGCAAATTATCAAAAATCATAGCCGGAAAAACAAACTGCTGTTATAGCATCTAGCAAGCAACCAGTTAGTAGCTATCATTAATGATAATTTCTATGAAAATGTACTTAATATTGATCTGTAAAAAATTATTAAGTGCAAAATTATCGAGAATTTGTAACACAACAAACAGTTCCAAAAAGGAGTTTAGTTCATGATTATTATCGATCGCGCCTTACAAGCCCGTGCAGCAGCAGGAAATCCTATCAAGGTGGGAATGATTGGTGCTGGTTTTATGGGTCGAGGAATTGCCAACCAAATTGTCAATTCAGTGCCAGGAATGGAGTTAGTTGCTATCTCTAATCGTCAGATTGGTGCAGCTAAACAAGCTTATTCGGAAGCAGGAATTGAAGATATTCAAGTTGTTGCAACTATCAGCGAATTAGAAGATGCGATCGCTAACGGTAAGTATGCAGTCACAGAAGACGCTAAGTTACTGTGTCGGGCTGAAGGCATCGATGCATTAATCGAAGTCACGGGTGCAGTGGAATTTGGCGCTGAGATCGTTATGGAAGCGATCGCCCACCGCAAACATACGATCATGATGAATGCCGAACTCGATGGCACCATTGGCCCCATCCTGAAAGTGTATGCCGACAAAGCAGGCGTGATTCTCAGCGCTTGTGATGGCGATCAGCCAGGGGTGCAAATGAACCTTTATCGCTTTGTAAAAAGTATTGGTTTAACTCCCTTATTGTGCGGTAACATCAAAGGACTTCAAGACCCCTATCGCAATCCCACCACCCAGGAAGGATTTGCTAAACGTTGGGGTCAAAAGCCCCACATGGTGACTAGCTTCGCCGACGGAAGCAAAATTTCCTTCGAGCAAGCGATCGTTGCCAATGCCACAGGCATGAAAGTCGCCAAACGGGGAATGTTGGGATATGACTTCAGTGGTCATGTCGATGAAATGACCCAGTTATATGATGTTGAACAACTCAAAGAACTGGGCGGCATCGTCGATTATGTAGTTGGAGCAAAACCAGGCCCAGGCGTATATGTATTTGCCACTCACGACGACCCCAAGCAACGCCACTATCTCAACTTATATAAATTAGGCGAAGGCCCACTTTACAGCTTCTATACTCCTTATCACCTCTGTCATTTTGAAGTTCCCTTGTCCATAGCGCGTGCTGTTTTATTTGCTGATGCTGTGATGTCTCCACTAGCAGGCCCGTTAGTAGATGTTGTCACCACCGCCAAAATCGACCTGAAAGCAGGAGAAACCTTAGATGGCATCGGCTACTACATGACCTACGGACAATGTGAAAATTCCGATATCGTCCAACAGCAAAATCTTCTACCAATGGGTTTAGCTGAAGGGTGCCGCCTCAAACGAGATATTTCTAAAGATCGAGTCCTCACTTATGAGGATGTAGAATTACCTGAAGGCAGACTTTGCGACCAATTACGAGCCGAGCAAAATGCCTATTTCGCTCCAGAAAAAATCTTAGTAGCAGTTGGATAATATCGGTTCTCAAAACATTTGCCACAAATGAATTGGCTGTAGGGGCGTACAGCTGTACGCCCTTAATACGTTTCGGATAAGATCCCCCCGCCTGCGGCGACCCCCTTAAAAAGGGGGTAAAATTACAAAAAGCCCCCCTTAAAAAGGGGGGTTGGGGGGATCTCCGAAGCCCCTATATGTTTGTCGCCAAAATTTCATCAAGAGGATAGAAAGCTATACTGCGGGACACTAAAGTTGTTGATAGTAACTTGCTGGGGAGCGTTTCAACAAACCCGATCGAAACTTTAGGTCAAATTTCATGAAAATTGCTCTCGTCCATGATTATTTAACCCAGCGAGGTGGGGCAGAGCGTGTGTTTGAACTGCTTTGTAAGCGCTATCCTGAAGCAGATATTTTCACATCTTTGTACGATCCTCAAAAAACGATCGATTTAGGCGATCGCATAGTTAATACAACCTTCTTACAAAAGATTCCTGGTGCAGCAAAATATTTCAGGTCGATGGCTCCTTTATATTTTCCTGCCTTTCGTGCCTTGGATTTGCAAGACTACGATTTAATTATTAGTAGTAGCACCAGCTTCGCCAAAGCAGTGCGAAAAAATCCCAATGCCCACCATATTTGTTTTTGTCATAACGTTACCCGTTTCTTATGGGATACAGCAACTTATTTAAGAGAGTACGGAGACTATAGATATTTTGCTCCTTTAATCGAACAAATATTTCAAGTCATGAGAAAAGTAGACTTGAAATATGCACAGGAGCCTGACCTTTACATTGCTAATTCTAGTGTTGTTGCCCGCCGAATTGCAAAAATTTATGGCAAACAGGCAATGATGGTGAACTATCCAATTGATACTAGTAAATTTGTTTTTTCTGATATAAAAGATGAATATTATCTGGCCTCTGCTCGGATGATCGGTTATAAGCGACTTGATATAATAGTCGAAGCTTTTAATTGGTTGGGGTGGCGGCTATTAATATCTGGTGACGGGCCAGAATTAGCACGGTTAAAATCCAAAGCATTACAAAATATTGTGTTCTTGGGACACGTAAGTGATAGAACCCGCAAAGACTTGTTTTCCAAAGCCAAGTCGATTATTGTCGCAGCCTTAGAAGATTACGGATTGGTTCCAGTCGAGGCTAATGCAAGCGGTACACCAGTCATTGCTTATGGAGCAGGTGGAGTATTAGATACTCAAATTCCAGGTGAAACAGGAGTCTTTTTCAAAAGACAAACACCCGAATCTCTCCAAGTTGCCTTACAAGAAGCTAACGGCATTTCTTGGGATTACGATCGCATCCGTAATCATGCAGTAGCAAATTTTTCAGAAAATGCATTCTTTGGCAAGGTTGAGCAAATTATTAATCAAGCTTGTGGTGTGCAGCAATTATTCATTTGATTGAGTAGTCATTGGTCATTAGTCATTAGTCATTAGTCATTAGTTATTGTTTTTTGGTACATACTTTACTTTCAAAGTAGATAAAAAACTTTTGATATCGGACTAATTTAGACCGTGTTATTGGTAGAGGTGGTATCTCAACAAATAATGGCTCTGGCGTTGCAATTTGATTTCTGAATCTCTTTCCACTATCAGATTACCTATTTATTTGCTCTCTCCTGATTAGCAATTCGTAAAAAAATAGGTATTTTTCGGAGAATCTCTTAGCGTAAGTCTTGAAGACAAGGATATAAAAGTGGTTCAAACTAGTCTAAATCCTCATCTAGCTCCAACTTCTGAAAATGAACCAAGTTACGGACAAATGTTTGCCGTATTTGTGCGGCGATTTCCTTGGTTCTTAGCAGTATTAATTAGTTCTATTGCAATTGCCAGCATAGTAACTGTAAAAACAAAACCTACTTATAAAAGTTCTATGCAACTGCTAGTAGAACCTAACTATCAAGGTAAAACGGAAGGTGGTGCGGCGGTAGACAATCAGTTTACTGACTCTAATGTGGTCATAGATACTGCCACTCAGCTTAACTTGATGCAAAGTTCGGGACTCATCCAAAAAGCAGTTGATAAACTTCAATCTAAGTATCCAGATATAACTTCAGCAGAAATTAAAGCTTCTTTGGTCTTAACACAAATTAGGAGCAAAGAAGATAATGTCGCTACTAAAATTTTTCAAGTTGAATACACTGCTGGAGATCCTGAAAAAACCCAAAAAGTTCTAGATGCAATTCGCCAAGTTTATCTGGAATATAACAAACAACAACAGAGTTCGCGTTTACAAAAAGGTCTGCAAATCATTAGGGAACAGTTAAGTAAAGCTAGTGAAGAAGTAAACGCATCTGAGACAAATTTACAAAGGTTTCGCAGAAATCAGAACTTAATCGATCCAGAGTCACAGGCGAAAGCGATTGAAACAGCTTTGAACAATCTTTCCCAAGAAAGACAGACAACTCGCGCTCAGTATGGGGAAGCTTTAGCACGCCAAAAATCTTTAGAAGAACAACTTAACCGTTCTCCCCAAAATGCTCTAGTTGCTTCTCGTTTGAGTCAGTCTACTCGCTATCAAGGCTTATTAAACGAAATCCAAAAAAGCGAATTGGCACTAGCACAAGAACGCTTACGCTTTACAGATCAAACTCCGAGTGTGCAAAAGCTCAAAGAACAGCTTCAGGGCCAAAAGGAATTATTGCAACAAGAAGTAGGAAGAACTTTAGGCGGAAAATCTGCTGGTGCGTTCACTTCTGGAGATTCTCTTCTCGAAAAAGGGCAGCTAGGCCAAATCGATCTCAGCCTTGCTGGTCAGTTAGTAGAAACGCAGACAACTATAGTTGCATTAACTGCTCGCGATCAAAGTTTGGCTCAGAAAGAAAACGAGTTGCGTTTGGAAATCAAACGCTTCCCGCCTCTGTTGGCTTATTACAATCGGATGCTACCGCAGTTGCAATTTAGTCGTGAAAGATTAGAGCAGCTTTTAAGAGCAGAACAACAATTACGGCAAGAACTTTCCAAGGGTGGATTTAATTGGGAAGTGGTAGAAGATCCCCAAAAAGGCGCACAATTAGGCCCCAATCTCCAACAGAATTTGCTCTTAGGTGCTGTGGTTGGGTTAATGTTAGGAGGTATTGCTGCCTTTATCCGCGAATCGGCTGATGATGCAGTTCACACCACTGCTGAGTTAGAGAAGCAAATGGCCATGCCGTTGTTGGGAACAACTCCCAAGTTACCGCCAGCCAAACCTAGAGAATCAACGATCAAGTTGCCTTTTGGCAAGCCAGAAGTTCTTGCTCCTTGGACAATTCAGGTATTGCAATCTCCACCGCGTTGGGAATCGCTGGATCTGATTTACAAAAACATCGAACTTTTAAATACTGTTACTAATTTAAAATCTTTGATGATTACCTCAGCTTTAGCCGATGAAGGTAAATCAGCTTTGGCGTTGGGTTTGGCAATGAGTGCTGCTCGTTTACACAAAAGAGTACTGCTGATTGATGCCAACTTACGCGATCCCAGTTTGCACTATCAACTGAATCTTCCCAATGAGCAGGGACTTTCAACTTTATTGGCGAGTGATACAACTCTACCCAATCAAATTAATCTTCAATACTCAGGTTCCGCCTACATCGATATTTTGACTGCTGGCCCCAAACCTAACGACCCAGCTAATCTGTTGAGTTCTCCGCGGATGATGCAATTAATGGCAGCATTTGAGGAAAATTATGATTTAGTTCTGATAGATGCGCCCCCAGTTCTTGGTTTGGTGGATGCCATGCTTACTGCATCATCTTGTCGTAGTGTGATTATGGTGGCAAGCATTGGTATTGTGACGCGAAGTCAGCTTAATCAAGCGACAGCTATGCTGAGTAAGTTAAATCTGATTGGGGTTGTAGCTAATGGGGTATCAAATAGTAGTAATTACGTACCCAATATCAAACAACAGCAATTGGCTCTGCGACAAGCTGTAGAGAAGTAGCTAGTACCGCAAGGCGTAAATTCAGCTACCATCTTAGCTAAACAAGGGGCTTAAGCCCCTTGTTTAGGAAATGAGAATAACTCATTGTTTAGTTCTTATTTATGTTCATGTATAAACCGTATTTTCTAGATTATGTGCCAAAAAAACCTAATTTCAAATAGTCAAATTAGCAACCTGATAAACGAAAAACCTTATTGACGGGTTTGGAAATACTTTTTGGGGTGCAGTCCGTGACGTGCTCTGAGTCTGTAACCATCTGCGTAAACAATAGCGGGTTCATTCTCAGCATGAAGTCGATCTTGATCATCTACAGATAATTTGATCGGACGCTCACAAACAATACAAGTACGTTTAAATGGCAAGAACCAACCACATTCTGTAACAACTGCTTGCAGAATTGACCACAAATTTGAGTCATGAACACATCCGAGAACGGAGATACAAAAATCAAATAGACTACACCAGACAGTTAATTCCTCATATTTAATCCAGCCAGAAGAGGGTTCTAAACTCCAAGAACGCTTGCAGATAAGGGTGTTGCAAAGTTGTTTCAAGACACTATCACTCAGTTGTCCAGCTATTGCTCTCCAAAGTTTATCGATAAGAATGAGGTTTGGATACTCCTCTCTATGATATCTATACAAATGACTGCTTGATATTTGTCCACGACATTTTTGTTTTACTAGTCTTCGAGCAGTGTATAGCCCATCAGCAAATATAATTTCAGGGGTGTATGTGTATGGTAAATTGTTAACAGTATAGAACTGCTCAATTGCCAAGGTAGTTTTCTGACGATCAATAGGAGCAAGTTGAAGTGCTACTTCTCGCCATTGCCTACGATAAGCTTCCAAAATAGTTACTTGATCGTTAGTAAGAGTTTGAACCTGGATACCTAACTTTTGAACCAGTAGCTTCTTCAAATCTCTATCTGGTTCCCATAAAAGCCAATTTTGATCGAGCAAGTGGACTGGAAGATTCTGCAAAAGTAGTTTTCTAACAGAGAAATCTTTTTCTGCTTGATACCATTGAGCTTTCCATTGATTTGGCAGAAGCATTCCATACTGTTTTGGTAATTTGATTCCATGATGAGCGTATACCCGCAACCCATCCAAAAATTCCAGTGCAGGTTCTCCCTCTGCATGTAAGTGTTTTTCAGTATCAAAAAGAATGCGTATGGGGCGATCGCAAACAATACAAATTTCTTGAAATGGGAAAATCCAACCACACTGTATTAATAAAGCTTCAAAGAGTTCCCAGTGTTTCTGGCTATGTTTCCAATTTAGACAATTACTCAACCAATCAAGATAACAGCCGTCACATGCCCACGATTCAGGAGCAATATAAAAATCAGAACTATAGTGATAATACCAAGATTGGGTTTGTAAAGTTGTCCATATTTCTGGTTGTTTGCCTAACTGTAACCATACTTCTCTTATCAATAAATAATTTAACTGGTTGCGTAACTGAGAACTCAGCGCCTGGTTTGGATATTCAGTAAGTCCTGCTGGATATACTCTTACATCTGAATGTCCAGTTAGTTGAAAGGTTAGTTCTCCCTTAAGATGTTTGTGAATTTGCTGACTTAAATTATTGAGCGGAGCGTAATTCCGACTTTCAATCAATTCTTTCAATATTAAAATAGCACTATACGGGCTATTTGTGAATCGCAATAAAGGAGCATTCACATTAAGTAATTGATATATCTGATGAATTACTGTTGTTACTTTATCAGAATCGATTCTATTTGTATTGGTAGCAATAGCTCTCCACTTTTCTTTGTAGTTTGAAACTAAAGCAAGTTGCTCAACTGTAGGACGAGTAAAGCTCATTTTTGTCTAAAGAAAGTTATATAAACTAAGTTTAATAAATCTCAGTAGTGATTGTGGTTTAAATGTAATACATAGTAGGGTAGCATAGCTATGCCACCCTAAGTTTTGATGAACCAAATTGAATTTTGTTGCTATCAGGAAAATTTCAGTATATTTATGCTATCTTTACAGATTTTCAGAGAAATCACTGACTCTTTAAAGAATAAATAAAGAAGTTATTTGAGCGATCGCTATTTCTACAGAGTCTTATATTCTAGAGATTAAAGCACCTTCATAAAGGCTAGAAGACAAGAGCAGACTGGTTTTTCAAATCTATCGAGACAATGAACACCTCAGCGTAATTAAACGTAGATATAGATTCATGGCTAATTTCTCTCTACACTTCTCTACTGTCAGTAGTTTCCGGAAAATCAAGATTTGCCCATGAATGTTAATAGTACAGTCCTAAATCATTTGTGAAATATTTTTGGAGTTGGCTGTCATTAGTCATTTGTCATTTGTCCTTTGTTATTTGCAATTACATAGACGCAGCAGCTGCTTCCCGTAGGGTAGGACACATGACTAAGGACGACCATAATAAAAATTTTCACAATCTCATTTAGGATTGCTACCTATGTAATTAGTATCTGTCTAATTTGTAAATCTCTACACCAGCAGAATTCTACGCAATACATACTTGGCTGAGCGGCAAATACTATAGCATATTTTTGCCCTCAATTATCTCCAACTTTTTGGACTTACAACAAGATTCGGATTTGGGTCTTTGGCATTGATAGCCTTTGATAACGCCTCAGTAATTCACTTTTGTATAAACCCAAAGACATTATGACAACTTCAATAATTCCAACTCTAGAGAATTTATATGATGTAACCCAGTCACACCAAGATAATCGTGGGTACTGCACACTCCTGTGGCGACGGGGTAAGCTGTTGGTGAAGCCGCTTGGAGGAGTGAAACAACCATATCTGGCTTCATTAGATAATAAGCGATCGCTAGTAGAATGCTTACAACATTCTTCAGTAAGTTTGGTCAGCATAGATCCAAAATTGGGTGAGACTTTACTCAAATTTTGGGCAGATGCATGTCAAGCAGCTCAAAAACCAATATTCCTAAGCATACCCGCTGGCAAAAAACTTTCTAACCAACCCTTGAGACAATTGCAGCGAGTAATTGATTGGATTGCTGCTTTCGTATTGCTGCTATTAGTAAGTCCAGTCATGTTGGGATTGATTGGATTAATGCAGGTTTACTCACCAGGGTCAATTTTTTGTCATGAATGGCGTGTTGGGGAACGAGGTAAATTCTTTCAAGCGATGAGTTTTTGCACTCACAATACCACATCGCTAGGGCGTTGGATGGGTAAATACAATCTCGACAATCTGCCACAGTTATTTAACGTGCTACGGGGTGATATGAGTTTAACCGGATCTCGTTGTTGGACTTTGGAAGATGCAGTACAGCTAAATAAATTACCAGAAATTACAGCTTCCTGGGAAGTAGAGGCACAGTCTCATCTATTACATCTGGATAGCCAAACACTCTAATTTATCTGTGCGGTAATTGATGATTTCACCTACCGCACAGACGCTAAAGCAAAAATTGCTTACGTAGCATTTGTAGCGGTCTATCTACCTTGCCAAACTATTATTATAAAATTCATGAATTTACAGCTTCCTCAACCACTGAGTAATCTGCTGAAAGCTAGCAGCTTTTGGCAGGACAACTATTTGATATTGCGAGAATTTAAACACTTTCGCAAAATTGCAATTTTAGCTCTGATTTTCTCAATTTTGGCGGCAACTTTTGAAGGTGTAAGTATTGGTTTTTTACTTTCCTTTTTGCAAAGCTTAACTAGTCCCAATGCTCAACCTGTCCAAACAGGAATACAATGGTTCGATCTTTGGATTTTGGGAGCTAAAACATCAGCAATTAATCGTTTATATCGCGTATCTTTGCTGATTTTATTGAGTACTTGGTTACGTGCGACCTTCAATTATTTTTCTCAAGTCTATACTGAATTATCTCAACTACATCTTGCCGATCGCTTACGCAAGCAAATTTTTGAACAGTTACAATCATTATCACTAAGTTACTTCAGTAAAACTCGTTCTGGCGAACTAATTAACACAATTACGACAGAGATTGAAAGGATCAGACAAGGTTTTAGTGGCGGAGCTTTTTTAGTAACTAGAGGACTCACAACCTTTGTCTACTTAATATCAATGTTTTTGATCTCATGGCAATTGACGATAATATCAGCATTGCTATTTACACTTTTAGGTGTGGGCTTGTCAAATCTAAATGCCAGAGTTAGAGAATCAAGTTTTGGCATGACAACTGCTAATGCTAATTTTACCTCAACAGCCATAGAATTTATTAATGGCATTCGCACTGTTCATTCTTGTGGTACTCAAGAATTTGAGCGTCAGCGTTACTATAAAGCTAGCGATAAGGTAATAACTAGTACAACAAAAGTTGTATTTACCTGGACACTTGTGAAGCCAATTGCCGAAGCGGTAGCGACTACGGTATTGATTGGAATGATTATTTTGGCATTCACTAGTCTTGTCACTAATGGAACGCTACAAGTTGCTTCTTTGCTAACCTTTTTCTTTGTACTCTTTCGTTTTATTCCATTTGTTCAAGATATTAATGGCACGAGAGCATATCTTAGCACTTTACATGGTTCAGCAGACAATATTAAAAATCTGTTGACAAGTGATGAAAAATATTACTTTCAAAATGGCAGAGTTAAGTTTCAGGGATTAAAGAGATCAATAGATTTAGTATCTGTGGATTTTGGTTATGATGATGAAAATCTAGTGCTGCATAATATTACCCTGACAATTGAAAAGGGAAAAATGACGGCATTAGTCGGAGCATCTGGTGCTGGTAAAACAACTCTTGCTGATTTAATTCCCCGCTTTTATAATGCTACAGATGGGTATATTTACATTGATGAAATGGATATACGCCAGTTTGAAATTAACTCTCTCCGTCGCAAAATAGCTGTTGTCAGTCAGGATACTTTTATTTTCAATACTAATGTTTGGCAGAATATTGCTTACGGAACTCCAGAAGCGACGAATGAGGAAATTCAAGAAGCCGCTAAACTAGCAAATGCACTAGAATTTATTTTGGAAATGCCCGAAGGTTTTGATACCCAATTAGGAGATCGGGGTGTTAGATTATCTGGAGGACAAAGACAGCGAATTGCGATTGCACGAGCTTTACTGCGGAACCCAGAAATTTTAATTTTGGATGAAGCAACTAGCGCCTTAGATTCGCTATCTGAGCGCTTAATTCAAGATTCATTAGAAAAGCTATCTGTGGGTAAAACAGTAATTGCGATCGCTCACCGTCTTTCTACTATTTCTAAAGCAGATAAAGTTGTAGTTTTAGAACAGGGACGGATAGTAGAGCAAGGTAAGTATCAAGAACTATTGGAACTAAAAGGGAAGCTTTGGAAATATCATCAAATGCAATATGAACTAAGGCAGCCAGATTAGAAAGAACATCTAATTACCAAAGTAATTACAACATCTTCATCGGCTGTATATCTTTACAGCCGTTAATCACTAAATACAGCAATTTTCATTTGCATGAAGTACAAAGTTACGGGTTTTGAGGCAGGAGCCAGGAGGCAGGAGGACAGAGGTAAACACTGTTTATATCTGATAAATCAGTCCTGAATTTTGTACCTAACTTACTTGCCATTTGCTGTATGTATTAATAATTTTGCCAAACTAATAGTAAAATAATAAGTTTTTGTAAATTTATTATTCCTATAGATAAGTTATTAAAATTCGTCCTATATACTTAAAAATCATAGAAAATATGTTCCAGGAAATCTTTGATCGAGACCTAATCTATCAATGCTCAAGTTTTGGTGTCGGTGGGAGTGGAGGTGTTGAAACTTATTTAGCTTCTCTGTTTGCACATCGACCACATAATGTTAGCGATCGCGTGATAAAATCACTTAAAAATATCGATCAAAAACAGTTCAAACTGTTGCACATCCACAGTCCAGATTTGCTATTGCAGCTTACAGGGGAATGTCCTGCTATCTTCAGCGTTCATAATCACTCATTTTACTGCCCTAGTGGCACAAAGTATTTAGCAGAGCAACGGACAATCTGCGATCGCAACTTTTCTTACTTAGGATGTACCTGGGGTAAATTAGCAGATAAATGTGGTAGCCGTAGACCTTTAAGAACTCTTAGAGAACTTCAAACTACTCATCAATTTTTAGATGTCTTGAAAAGGCTAAAAATTACTTTCATTGCAAATAGCGAATATGTGCGACAAGAGTTAATTCAAAACGGTGTATCCCCCGAACAAGTTATAACACTACATTGTGGAATCTCTATACCAGAAACAGCAAGTTCACCCCTAAGCTTGGAAGTACATCAAAATCATCGAATTTTGTTTGCTGGACGAATTGTTTCTGATAAAGGTCTGGAATGGCTACTCAAAACCTTAATACATACAGACCCAAAAATTCAACTTGATATTGCAGGTGAAGGTTGGGAACGACCGCGATTAGAAAAATTAGCAAGCACACTCGGATTGAATCAGCGAATCACTTGGCATGGTTGGTGCGATTCAGATAAATTAGATAAGCTTTATCAACAGTGTTTTGCAGTCATCTTTCCTAGTGTTTGGCCTGAACCTGCTGGTCTTGTAACTTTGGAAGCATACTCTCGTTGTCGTCCTGTAATTGGTAGTGCAGTCGGGGGGATTCCAGAACATTTACGAGATAGAGAAACGGGTATTCTTGTTCCCAGCAATAATATCCAAAAGCTGGCTGATGCTATTAATGAATTGTCTAGAGATTATCAAAAAAGCCGCTACATGGGTGAGCAAGGTCATACTTTATTGATGAAGGAATTTACAATGGCTGCTCATGTAAATAATCTCCGCACAATTTATGCAAAAACAATAGCTGAATTCCCTTCCCAAGCGAACAAACTATGTAGTATCTCTCCAGTTAAATAAGCTGAATTTGTTAAAAAGATCAAATAGTGCATCTTTTACTTAGAAAATATCAAGGAAAAAATATGTCATTACATCAAGAATGTCAACAACCTTTAGTTAGTGTTGTTATCCCCACCTATAATCGACCAGACTATCTCAAGCAAGCGATCGCAAGTGCAATAAAACAAACTTATCAAAATATTGAAATTATTATTTCTGATAATTGTAGTACAGAAAATCCTCAAGCAATTGTCGCATCTTTTGGTGATTCACGCATCAAATTTTGGCAGCATCCGCAAAATGTGGGAATGTTAGCTAATCAGCAGTATGGCTTTAGTATGGCGCAAGGTAAATATGTTGCTAGTCTACATGATGATGATATTTGGCATGAAGACTTTTTAGCAAAGCTTGTACCACCATTAGAAGCAAATTCTGATTTAATTCTTGCTTTTTGCGATCAATATATTATAGATGCTAATGGCATAATTAATCATGCTGGTACTGAAGAAAACACACGCGCTTACAAGCGAGACAAACTAGCAAAAGGAATTTATAAACCTTTTTCCAAAATTGGGTTAGTAGATAAAAGTATACCTACTGCTGCATCTTGCGTGATTCGCAATAATTTGGTGGATTGGTATAGTATTCCCTCAGAAGTAGGTGGAATGTGGGATTTATATTTAACCTATCTATTTTGTATATCTGGTTATGGCGCTTACTATTGTCCTGAAAAATTGACGCGATATCGCGCCCATGAGCAAACTGATACTATGCTCAGTGGTAGTCGAGATGTACAAGCAAAAATTCGCAAAGCAAAAAGCGAAATGTTTTGCTATCAAGTATTTATAGAAGACCCTCGGTTACAGGAATTTAGAACTCATTTTCAGCAGAAATGGTTAGAAGCTAATACTACTTTGGGAATTGGTTTGCTACGAAGCGAACAGATAGCCGCAGCACGTCCTTATTTTTGGCAAGCGCTGAATCAACAAAAATTTAATGTGCGAACTATGGCAGCACTTAGTCTTAGTTTTACGCCGCAATTTCTCGCAACTAAGTTAATCGGAATATCGAAATAATCCCTCAATATCTCTTATAGCAATCCTAAATGAGATTGTGAAAGTTTTTGTTATGGTCGTCCTTGGTCATTTGTCCTAACCTGCGGGAAGCCGCTGGCGCGTCTATGTCATTTGTGACTACAACGGACAAATGACTAAAGAGCGCAAAGGGAAGAAAAGAAGATTATTTTTAAATTATTTCTCTGCACCTCTGTCTCTGCGTGAAGCTTTTTATCCTTAAGGAAGATAGTGGATGAAACTTTGTATTGTTACTCATAAAATCAAAAAAGGTGATGGTCAAGGACGGGTAAATTATGAGGTTGCTAAGGAAGCAATTCGTCGCGGTCATCAATTGACATTATTAGCTAGTGAAGTTGCACCAGAACTAGAAGAAAATAGCCAAGTTAATTGGATTAAAATTCCAGTCAAAGACTATCCTACAGAATTTGTGCGTAATTTCATATTTGCCCAAAAAAGTGCAGATTGGTTGCGTAAACATCGCTCTGACATTGATTTAGTTAAAGTCAATGGAGCAATTAATCTGGCTGCGGCTGATGTAAATGCTGTACATTTTGTCCACAGTTCATGGTTGCGATCGCCTGTTCATATTTCTCGCAACCGCCGCGATTTATATGGTTTTTACCAGTGGTTATTTACGGCTTTTAATGCCCGTTGGGAAAAACAAGCTTTCCAAAAAGCACAGGTTGTTGTGGCTGTATCTGAAAAGGTAGCCCAAGAATTAGTCAACATTGGTGTACCGCGTTCTCGGATTAAAGTAATTGTTAATGGCGTTGACTTAGAAGAGTTTACCCCTGGCCAAAGCAATCGCCAAAAATTAGGTTTACCGGAGAATGTCACCCTAGCCTTGTTTGCTGGAGATATTCGCACACCCAGAAAGAATTTAGATACAGTACTACACGCCTTGGTGAAAGTTCCCAATTTACATTTGGCGGTGGTAGGTCATATCGAAGGTAGTCCCTTCCCACAACTAGCGGCATCCTTGGGGTTAAACAATCGCGTGCATTTTGTCGGATTTCGCCGCGATATCCCCGAAATTATGCGGTCAGTAGATTTATTTATTTTTCCTTCCCGATATGAAGCTTGTAGCCTCGTATTGTTAGAAGCACTTTCTTCAGGACTACCAGTAATTACTGCCACAGCTACCGGGGGTGCAGAGTTGGTGACACCAGAATGTGGCATCGTCTTAACCGACTCAAATGATATCGATGCTTTGGCTGTGGCGATGATGTCCTTGGTAAGCGATTCTGCCCTGATGCAACAGATGAGTCAAACAGCTCGTTCTGTGGCAGAACAACACAGCTGGACTACTATGGCACAAACTTATGTGGATTTATTCGAGGAGTTAAGCAAGAATGCGGAACACCGTTCTGATACCGACTTATCGCCGTCCACAAGACCTCTCACGCTGCCTTTTGGCGCTACAGGAGCAAACTAAACCAGTCGATCAAGCGATCGTGGTTGTCCGCGATACGGATGCAGAAACTTGGCAATTTCTGGCGCAATACACAGCGCACAACTTGCCACTGCATCCCGTGAAAGTGACACAACCAGGGGTAGTAGCAGCCCTCAACGCCGGATTAGCAGCAGTGGAGGGCGATATTGTCTCCATTACTGATGATGATGCCGCACCTCATCCCGATTGGTTAGAGCGGATTGCAGCTTACTTTACCTCTGATAGTCGCCTCGGCGGACTGGGAGGGCGTGATTGGATATATCACGGCAGCAAATTAGAAGACGAATCCCGCCCAGTAGTGGGACAGTTGCAGTGGTTTGGGCGAGTCATTGGCAACCATCACCTGGGAGTGGGAGAACCCCGCGAAGTCGATATTCTCAAGGGCGTGAACATGAGTTTTCGTACCCAAGCTATCGGACAACTGCGCTTTGACGAGCGGATGCGCGGTACTGGAGCGCAAGTACACTTTGAAATGGCATTCACCCTGGCATTAAAGCGGGCTGGTTGGAAGATAATTTACGATCCTAACGTTGCTGTAGATCATTATCCAGCCCAACGTTTTGATGAAGATCAGCGAAATAACTTTAATGAAATTGCCTTTATTAATTTAGTCCATAATGAAACCTTAGTTTTATTAGAGCATTTGTCATTTTTCCGCCGGATTGTATTTTTATTATGGGCAGTATTCGTGGGTACGTGCGATAGTTTGGGCTTGGTACAATGGCTGAGATTTTTACCTAGTCAAGGGCAGTTGGCGGGGAAAAAGTTATTAGCATCTTGGCGTGGGCGTTGGCAAGGATATAAACAATTCAAAATTCAAAACTTGTACTGAGCGTAGTCGAAGTATTCAAAATTCAAAATGAGGCAGAGCCTCGAATGACTTCATTCCCAGGCTAGAGCCTGGGAACGAGTTGAACTTATTTATATGTACATCTAAAATTGAATGAATTCTAAGCAGATACTTTTCAATAGTTTTTTACAAGAAAACTATTCTCCCGAAGAGCGATCGCTACAGGGTTGGATGGCGATCGCAGGCTTTATATTACTAACTGTAGTTTGCTATTTTGGTGGTGTTACTGCCGGATTGCGCCTAATTTTCCCAGCGACAGCTTTAGTAGTAGCCTTATTTTTATACTTGCGGCATCCCATTCTCTACATTGGCTTTACCTGGTGGATTTGGTTTCTCACACCCTTAGCGACTCGCTTAGTTGATTATCGCGTAGGCTGGGATGCTAGCCGTCAAATGCTCATAGCACCCTACTTAGTGGTGTTTATTACTATAGCAACATTTTTGCGACACTTTCCCCGCGCTTCTCGCCAAGGGGGTTTGCCGTTTGTTTTGGCTTTTATCGGAGTTTTTTATGGTTTTCTCATCGGTCTAATTTACAACCCACCTATTCCTGTAGCACGCGGGTTGTTGGATTGGCTCAGTCCAATTATTTTCGCTTTTCACTTATTTATCAACTGGCGAGATTATCCCAGCTATCGCCAGAATATTCAGCGAACATTTCTCTGGTCTGTGTTGATTTTAGGAACTTATGGTGTATATCAATTTGTGGTAGCTCCTGAGTGGGATAGGTACTGGCTCATCCAATCAAAATTATTCATGAGTTCTGGAAACCCTGTACCTTTCGGGATGCGCGTCTGGAGTACATTACACTCAGTCGGCCCCTTTGGTTCTGTTATGCAAGCTGGGTTATTGTTATTATTGACCGGTTCAGGAAGCTTAATTTTTCCGGCTTCAGCTGTTGGTTACTTATCTTTTCTATTAACACAAGCACGTACTAATTGGGGAGGCTGGTTATTTGGAATAATTATGATTATGGGTTCAGTCAAAGCCAAAATTCAAATGCGCTTAATTACCATAATTGTGGTTATGGCTATTTGTGTTGTGCCATTGACAACTATCGAACCAATTGCTGGAGTAGTAGCAGCGCGTTTTGAAACTTTTTCTAACATTCAAGAAGATGGCAGCTTCAAAGATAGATCGGGAACTTACGATAGAAATCTTGGTTTAGCCCTTTCTAATGGTCTAGGTAACGGCTTAGGAAATATTTGGAAGGTCAACGAAAAAACTGGTCAAATTGAAGTAGTGGTAATTGATAGCGGCATTTTAGATATGTTTTTCACCCTTGGTTGGTTTGGAGGCATATTTTATATGGGTGGATTAATCTTTTTGATTATTACTGTTAGCAGTTATGGTGAAGGTCGTTTCGATAGTTTTGTCAGTGCTGCCCGCGCCATTGGGATCAGTTCTGCTTCACAGTTAGTTATCGGTAGCGGGATGTTGAGCGTATCAGGGATGATTCTTTGGGGATTTTTAGCTATGGCTATGGCAGGACATAAGTACTATAGCAATCCTCAGATGTTCTCCAATATTTCTAACTTCTCTAAGAAATCGAGAATCTTTTGAAGAAGAATGCACAATTGAGAATGGGCTAAACGCCCCGCTACCGCTAACAGAATTCTGAATAAATGAGTGGAGGATTCAGACGTTTGCAGACTAGCTAACTTTGCGTTATCCAATTTTCCTTAAGAGGATGTCTGAAAATTTATTTTATATACATCTAACCCTTGGAGATCCCCCTAAATCCCCCTTAAAAAGGGGGACTTTAAGACTCTTATTCCCCCCTTTTTTAAGGGGGTTAGGGGGGATCAATAAATATTTGATACTTTTCAGATATCCTCTAAGAATTCATTCTGAGATCAATTCACAAAAAATATGATACAGATGCAAACCATAAAACCTATGCTAATTCTCATTTTCTTAATTTTGAATTTTGAATTTTGAATTGGTATGACTCCTGATTCCTGAATTCTGTTTCGAGAAATTTTACAACTTAAATAGGACTGTTATAGATTATGAAAGTAATTATTGTTATGCCACTGGCCGAGCAACGAGGCGGTGGTGAAATGATGCTTTGGGATTTGGTGCAGCAGGGACGTAATGCTGGTGTTGAGTGGCTGGTAATATTTTTAGAATCCGGCCCGATGGTGGAACAAGTAAAGTCTCTCGGTATTGATGCGCGAGTTGTAGAAAGTGGACGTTTACGCCAAATCCACCGTTTTATTGGCGCTGTTTTGCGGATAGCTGCGATCGCACGCCGCGAACGTGCAGATATAATTGTCAATTGGATGTGGATCACGCATATATCTGGAGGTTTGGCGGCAATGTTGGCGGGCTTGCCTGCTGTGTGGTATCAACTAGAAGTACCTAGCGATCAAACTTGGTTGGTACGAATTGCAACTTTAATTCCAGCGCGGGCAATTATCACTCTTTCGCAAGATGGCAAGCAAGCACAGGCAGAAATTTGGCCCCACAGACCAACACCTTTGGTTTATCCTGGTGTCGCATTAGACCGATTTGAGCCGAATGCTTTACCAACTCCTGAAGAAGCACGGCGAAAATTAGGCTTACCTTTACACGGGCCTTTGATTGGAATTGTGGGACGATTGCAACGATGGAAGGGAATGCACGTATTGGTGCAAGCAATGCCCAAAATTTTACAGAAGTATCCTGATGCTCATTGTTTAGTGGTTGGCGGTAAGCACGATTTGGAACCAGATTATGAGGACTTCTTAAAAGGTGAAATCACTGCCTTGGGCTTGAAAGACCAAGTAATTATGGCTGGACTACAGCGTAATATTCCGGAATGGGTGCAGGCAATGGATGTATTTGTTCATGCATCAGATAAAGAACCCTTTGGGATTGTGATTATTGAGGCGATGGCGCTGGGTAAACCTGTAATTGCTGGTAGTGCAGGCGGGCCGACAGAGATTATTACCGATGGCATGAATGGACTATTAACACCTTACGGCGATGCGGATAAATTAGCGATCGCAATTCTCCGCTATCTTGACGAACAAGAATTTGCCCAGAGTGCAGGAATAGCTGCTAGACAACGCGCTCTCGATTTTTCAACGCAGAATTATGCCCAAAATTTTATTAATGCAATTCGTTCTGTAATGCCTAGCCCTCTATCACAAAAGTTTTGAGAGGTTTGTAGTAAGGACTTTAGTGCTGAAAAATTCCGGACTAAAGTCCTTACTACAAACACATTTACACCTCATAATTAATACCCTCTATGCATCTGCCCAATATAAAAAATATTTATGCAAAAGGAATTAAATCAATGTTGATTGATAGCCGCAAATTACCAATAGATGAAATTATCAATACGGAAGTTTGTATAGTTGGTGCTGGCCCAGCAGGAATTACACTTGCACGAGAATTAATTGGGCAAGACTTTCAAGTGTGCTTACTAGAAAGTGGTGATTTGGAATTTAATCAAGAAACTGCATCTTTTGGTGAAGGTGAAACGGTTGGAGATCCTTTTCCACCCTTACAAGATATGCGTCATCGTCAATTTGGTGGCATGGCTAATGTCTGGAATATTGAAATTAATAAAAATCAACTTGGTCTAAGGCACGTGCCATTAGACGCAATAGATTTTGAAAAACGAGATTGGGTTCCATACAGTGGTTGGCCTTTTAGTAAATCTCACCTCAATCCATTTTATGAGCGCGCTCAAGCAGTCTGTAAACTCGGTTCTTTTGCTTATGAAGCTGAGGCTTGGGAAAATGCTCAATCTCCTCGGATACATTTCACAAGTGACCGAGTTACTACCAGTATGTTTCAGTTTGGCCCGCGCGATATTTTCACTAATGAATATCGCCATCAAATCAATCAATCTCCTAATATAACTACATTCCTCAACGCCAATGTGGTAGAAAT
Organism: Nostoc sp. DedSLP03; assembly: GCF_034530815.1. NCBI lineage: Bacteria > Bacillati > Cyanobacteriota > Cyanophyceae > Nostocales > Nostocaceae > Nostoc > Nostoc sp. DedSLP03. The sequence goes on along the minus strand of NZ_JAVRCK010000076.1, from coordinate 2,989 downwards.
TGAGGCAGACGAAACAACTCAAACAGTGAACCGCGTGCAAGTTGCTTGTTTATCTGGTAATAAATTTTGGGTTGTTGCAAAAGTATTTATTTTAGCCGCAGGTGGGATTGAAAACGCGCGTTTGTTATTACTATCAAACAAAATTCAAAAGAATGGATTAGGCAATCAACATGATTTAGTGGGTAGATTCTTTATGGATCATCCATTTATCCGTTGTGGTATGCTTGTTCCTCAAAATCGCAAAATCTTTAATTCGATGGCTTTGTATGACTTACGCCGGGTGAATAATGTCACAGTCATGGGAAAATTTGCTTTGACGGAACAAGTAATGCGCCGCGATAAATTACTAAATATGACCGCATTGTTATATCCCAGAGATGAAAGGTATAGATCGGCGGCAAAGGCTTCTGCAAAAATTTTGTTCTCTTCAGTTCGACAAAGACAGTTACCTAAAAATATTTCTCAGCATTTGCAAAATGTCATAACTAATATTGATGATTTAGTAAGTGATTGGTATAAATATAATCTTAAAAAAGAATATTTATTTCCTGATTTAAGTCATGGAGGATGGTCTGAGCGTGAAGGTAATGAACAGAAATATACAAAGTTTGAAGTTCTCAGCCAAACTGAACAAACACCAAATCCAAATAATCGGGTAACACTCAGTAATCAACTAGATAAACTGGGTTGTCCGCAAGCAAAATTAATGAATTATTGGAGCGAAATAGATATTTGCAGTGTCAAGCGATCGCAGTTAGTATTTGCACAAGAGTTTGCTAGCGCCGGACTGGGTGAGTTGCAGATTGAATTGGATGGCGATCGTCCAGTTGCTTCGCTGAGTACCCATCATAATATGGGAACAACACGTATGCATCACGATCCCAAACAAGGAGTAGTCGATGCAAATTGTCAAGTTCACGGCATCTCTAATTTATTTATAGCAGGTAGCTCTGTTTTCCCTACAGGAGGCTATGCTAATCCGACGCTGACCATTATCGCCTTGGCAATTCGATTGGCTGACCATCTGAAAGCTGAATTGTCTCACTAAGTATAATTTTGTGTAAAATCGTCACGTTTTAGATGTAGCGATCGCTTGCTTTTAGTTTAAACTCCAGTATAAAGCAACTATACCAGGAGTTGCCTATCTGTTATTATCAGTTCTGTTCAAGTCAGATAGAAATTATTCTCGGAGATCAACAATGGGCAAGAAATATGATGTTTATGGTGTAGGTAATGCTTTAGTAGATATAGAATACGAAGTATCTTCAGAGTTACTACAAAAGCTAAAAATTGATAAAGGTGTAATGACACTTCTAGATGAAGACAGTCAAAATCATATTTTGGAAAATCTCAAAAATCTTGATTGCCATAAGAGTTGTGGAGGGTCAGCAGCAAACACAATAGTGGCAATTAGTCAACTAGGAGGAAAAACTTTTTATTCCTGCAAAGTAGCTAATGATGAATTTGGAGACTTTTACATAGAAGATTTAGTCAACTCTCAGGTAGATACCAACTTAAAAAATGGCGATCGCCAATCAGGAATTACAGGTAAATGTTTGGTGTTAGTAACTCCCGATGCAGATCGCACCATGAATACATTTTTGGGAATTACTGGAGAATTTTCTACACAAGAATTAGTATCATCAGCGATCGCTGATTCAGAATATCTATATATAGAAGGATATTTAGTGGCTTCTCCTACAGGAAAAGAAGCAGCTATAAAGGCTAGAGAAATAGCTGAAAAAGCGGGAGTAAAAACTACCATGTCTCTATCTGATTACAACATGGTGAAATTTTTTAAAGATGGTTTATTAGAAATCATTGGACCTGGTTTAGACTTGATTTTTGCTAATGAAAGTGAAGCATTAGAACTAGCAGATACAGAAGATTTTCAAGTAGCTGTAGACAAACTAAAAACCCTGAGTAAGAAATTTGCCATTACTCGCGGTTCCAAGGGTTCAGTAGTATTTGACGGTCAGAAATTAATCGAAATCGCTGCACCTCAAGTAAAAGCTGTAGATACAGTCGGAGCAGGAGATATGTATGCAGGAGCTTTCCTCTATGGAATTACCCAAGGTATGAGCTATGAAGAAGCCGGAAAATTAGCATCGGCCGCAGCTTCTAAGATTGTTACATGCTATGGGCCAAGATTAAAAACTGAGGAGTTAAAAGCATTAGTTATTGCTTAGAGGATGTTTGAAAAGTATCGTATAGCATATTAAATTTTGATATTACCCCCCCAACCCCCCGATGTATTGGGGGGCTTTAAGAGACTATTTCCCCCCCTTGAAAGCTACGGTGTACACACATCTCTAAAAATCCTACCCACCCAATATTTCTGTTCAAGTGAAAGTCCCACACTGAGCAAATATCCCGCCCGGAACTAAAGTTCTGGGCTGATAGCTAACAATCCTCTTTTAGAGGACTAAACAAGAAATTTAGTTTAGTCCTCTAAAAGAGGACTTTGGTTATGAGACTCGGAATTTATTCCGAGGCGGGATAGATACACCGCACCAACACTTGTGTATACACCGCAGCTTTGGAAAGAAGGGGTTATACCAATTCTGTATGAAGATGCGCCAAACTAAATAAGAAACGAACCGCAAAGGGCGCAAAGAACGCAAAGAAAGAAGCCAAGAGAATTTAGCGCAGCCTCACAAAGAAATGGTATTAGGGCTTATATTATGTCCGGCTAATCACTTATGATTACTGTATCTGTGCAAAAATCCCAAAAGTCTCTTTCCCCCTGCCCCCTGCCCCCTGCCCTCTAAATGATAAGTCTTCAACCGGACATGATATTACAAGGGTAGGTATTTTGTATTTGGTCATTTTTTAACTATTTTAGCCAACGCTGAAATCCTGAAACGACCAAACTACGTTAAACAGTTGAGAATTTTCTCAACTATTTTCGAGATTCTAAAAAACCTACCCTTGAAAGCTTGTCATTACCAACATCTTTTAAAGTGAGGTAGGGATGTAATAGAGTCAG